>JBDHAF010000028.1:0-28143 GCA_039588255.1 Gemmatimonadota bacterium
CGCCCGGGGTGGACATGGGATGGCTGCCCAAGTGGTGGGTGCGGTTTTTCTACCTTCTGGTCGACCGGCTGCTGGTGGATCGCCACGTCGTTCCCGCCCTCAACGAGCTGCGACGGGACCTGGACATGCCGCCGGTGTCCCGCGTGTTCAAGGACTTCATCCACTCGCCCCAATGTACCATCGGTTTGTTTCCCAAGTGGTTCGGCACGCCACAGCCCGACTGGCCGCCGTCGCTACACGTGACCGGGTTCCCCCTGTTCGACGAGACGGGTCACCACGAGCTGAGTCCCGAGCTGGACGCCTTCCTGCACGCCGGCGATCCCCCCATCGTGTTCACGCCCGGAACGGCCCATACCCAGGCCGAGAAGTTCTTCTCGGCGGCCGTTGATGCGGTGTCCAGGATGGGTCGCCGGGCCATTCTGTTGACCAAGTTTCGGGAGCAACTTCCGGCGGACCTGCCGGGCGGCGTGCGCTACGAGTCGTACGTGCCGTTTTCCGTTTTGTTGCCGCACTGCGCGGCCATCGTGCACCACGGCGGCGTGGGGACGTGCGCCCAGGGATTGGCAGCCGGCATCCCGCAGCTCACCATGCCTTTGGGGTTCGATCAGCCGGACAACGTGACACGCCTGTATCGATTGGGCGTCGGCAGATGGGTCATGCCGCGACGGTTCACCGGCGATCGCGTTGCGCGGGCGTTGGACCGCCTGCTCGGCGACGAGCAAGTCGCCGAGTCGTGCAAGCGCTGGCGGGACGAGATCGCAAAGAGCGACCCGGTGCGGGAGACGTGCGAGTTGCTGGAGGCGCAGGCGGACCGACAGCGGCCATAGGTAGCTTCCCCTTGCGGCTACCGGTTAGATCCTAGAACGCCCCCCACTCCTGGTCCCCAGGTATGTAGTTGCTCGGGCAAACGAATCGCATCATGCGAGCGACCTGGCGCGCCTGCGCGACATTCTCCTTCCGGTCAACGGCTCGCGCCCGCAGCGCGTCCCCAAACAGATCGTCGAAGTATGCCCGCGCCGCGGCCTGGCGTTGCTTCTCGTTGGCGAACTGGGAGCGAATTGCCCCCAGCTCACCGTGGTCGAGCCACATCCCTGCGCAGTTGGGGCACTCGTCCACCTCGACCTCTCGCTTCTTGCTGTGGAAGAACCGCCGCATCACGACGCCGTCGCACTTGGGGCAGTTGCGACGCTTCTCGTGATCGACTTGGAGGTCGGGGTCGCGCTCGATGTCCAATAGGACTTCCCCTGCCCCCTCGTGGGCTTCATCCACCTTGTCGAACTCGAACCGGTCGAACCAGATACCGCCGCACCCGCCGCGGCACACGTCCACGGTAATGCTCCCTGCGACCTGTTCCGATAGGTTTCGATCACACGCTGGGCATTTCATACGACACCTCTCCCGGATTTTGACGAACGCACCGCATGCGCTGCTATCCTAACTACGCTCGCCACCGAATTCGGTCAACCGTGTCGTCACATCCCTGAACGATGCGTGAACGCGACGGTCGGCCGTGACCAAGGGAACCCCGAGCTCCCGTGCCAGGGCAACAAACTCACAGTCGTACGCCGAACATCCAGACTTCGCAGCGAGCCGTAGGACGTCGGCCGAGTCGACTGCATACTCCCGACCGTCCATGAGCTCGGAGGCGAGATCCATCACCTCGACGGCGTCATCGATTTCCAGGTGACCGCGCTGCAGCGATGTGGCCAACACGTTGCGATACTCGCTGCGCCACAACAGCGGGGCAACCCACGCCGGATCGCGTTCGAAAGCCCGCCGTGCCACGTCGGTGTGTTCGCCTGGGAGAAAGAGATACGCGATGACGTTCGTGTCGACAACGATCATCGCCGGCCACGGTTCTTGGCGGCGTTGAGCGCGGCCTGGGTGTACTCCGGCATGCCCAGCCGTTCCCGCACCGCGTCCGCCCGGGCCAGCATCCTCGCCGAATCGACCCGCCGTCCCTTGAGCGACTCCTCGAGGCACACGAGGACCTCGCTGTTGATACTTCTGCGGTGCTCCCCGGCGCGCTGCTTCAGGAGGGCGTACAGGTTCGGCGGAATGCCCTTGATCGTGAAGGAAACCATTCTACAACCATTATGAAACCATCATAAGGTACCAAAAAGGCCGGGGCCCCGTCAAGCGGAGCCCCGGCTGGATTCCTCGTTCCGAAGTTCGTTTACATCAAGACCCGGTGCTGCCCGGAGGGGTGCACGCCTCCCCCTCTCTAATCTTCGCCGTGATCCGGTCCAGGTTCGCCCTGTAGATCTCGGTATTCGGATGGGACACGGCACTGGCTTTTTCGTACGCTCGGGCGTAGTGCTCCCGCGCCTCCTCCCACCGGCACGCCGCGTCAAACGCGTCGCCCAGGCTGTCGTACACGTTGGCCGATTCGGGGTAGCGGTGTACGTTGCTCGCCAGCACGCGGACGGCATCGTCGACGCGCTCCTGCTGGATCAGAAAGTACCCGAGCTGGTTCATGGTCGCTTCGGGAGCGCGCACGTCGTAACCGAACCGCTCCGACAGCTCGGCGTAGTGCCAGTCGATCTTCGCCAGTCCGCTGTCTCCCTGCTCCATCACCACCTGGAAGAAGTCGGGCATTTGCCACCCGTCGAACAGCCACTCCAGACCGTCGTACGTGCTGCGGTGGGGCACGGAGCCATGATCCTCCGCCGGCATGGGGGTCCACTTCCAGCGGAATGACTCAGGCGCCGAGGTCTCGAGGATACGCGTGAGTCCCCACGCACCAGCCAGCATCATGCCCCCCTCACTCCCCATCGTAATGTAGAGGGAACCGTTCAAGTCGGGATGATCCTCGAACATTGATTCGGCCTTCTCTTTCCACGTCTCATCGTCCCACCAGAGGGCGGGGCTGATGGAGATATACGCGTTAAAGGCCTGGGGCTCGTTTATCAGGGCGTGCGTGGCGAACAACCCGCCGAACGAGTGACCGATGAGAATCCGGTACGGGGCCGTGCGATACTCCCTCTCCACCCAGGGTCGCAGCTCATCCTGAAGAAAGCGCAGGAAGTCGTCCGCCCCGCCGGCGGTGGGAAACTGATTCGCCGTGTCGGGAACCGTTACAGGAGGCGTCAGGTCGTGGGTTCGGTCCGACGTGTTGGGTACCGCCACGACGATGGCGTGGGGCATCCGGTTGTTGGCGGCCAAGAACTCCATCGTGCCCGACGTGTGGTGGAAGTGATCCGGGCCATCCAGCACGTAGATCACGGGAAAGTGGGCCAGCGATCCCTCGTATCCGGCGGGGGTGTGGACCAACACGGGCCTGTCCTCGTCGAGGATCTGCGAGTGGACGGTGTACCGGTGACCGATGACGACCGGTTCCCCGTTGTCCTGCCCCGCGAGCGCCTTCGGAGTTGCGACAAGAACGACGGCGAGAAAACTACCGAGTACGAGCCTCCGGCTCAGACCCATGGGATCCTCCTGGGGAATCATTGCGACTGACGAATTCTGCTATTGCTGCCTTGGTACACCCTTTTCCAACCAGTGTTCACGCGGCGGCTTTGATCTTCCGGAGCCCCCACGATAGCACCGAAAGAGGGTCGCTTGCATCAACCGCGCATCAAGACGTCACGGCCGATGCGAGCGACCCTCGCAGGAACCACAAAGTCGATGTTACTCCACGTCCGGCGCCAGCTTCTTGATGAGCTGGCTGAACACGAAGAACAGCAACCCGCCACCGAGCACAATCATCCCGACGGTGAAGAAGATCTGCTGCACCGGCATCGTCTCCATGCGCCCGGCAACCAATCCCGCGATCAAGTTCCCCAATGCCGTTCCCATGAACCACACACCCATCATCTGTCCCACCAACCGCGACGGCGCCAGCTTGGTGACGCTGCTGAGACCCACCGGGCTCAAGGCCAGCTCACCGACCGTGTGCAGGAAGTAGGTCACGACGAGCCATGCCGGACTCACGAGGTTCCCGTCCACCGCATAGCTCGCCCCCCACGCCAATACGAAGAACCCGGCGCCCAGCAGTGTGAGACCTGCACCGAACTTCATCGGGATGGACGGCTCATGGTCCTCGAGGACGATCCAGAGCTGCCCGACGACGGGTGCGAGAATGATGATGAACAACGGGTTGACGGACTGGAGCCAGCTGGCGGGAGCCTCCCACCCGAACACGACCCGGTCCGTGAGGCGCTCGGCAAACAGGTTGAGGGACGATCCGGCCTGCTCGAAGCCAGACCAGAACAGGGCGGAGCCGAGGAAAAGGAGGAAGATGTAGATCACCCGCTTCTGCTCGGACCCATCCAGGTCACCGAAGGCGAGGAGGTACATGAAGTACACCACCGCCAGGGCCACGATGAACACGCCGGTGCCGACGGCGACGCCCTCGAAGGTGAGGTTCACCGTGCCCAGCATCTGCAGCAGGGTGAGGACGGCAAAGATCCCCACGGTTACTGCGAGTCCAATCATGAACCGCTGCTTCGCCTGGTCGACGCCGTCCATCACCTCTTCCCGGAGTTGCCCCGCGCCACCCAGATACTTGATACCCAGTTTGTATTGCAGCAGACCCAACACCATCCCGACGCCGGCGGCGCTGAAGCCCAGGTGCCAGTTGATGTTCTCACCGAGGAAGCCGACGATCAACGGGCCAACCCACGCGCCGATGTTGATACCCATGTAGAAGATCGAGAACCCGGCGTCGCGACGCGCCCCGCTCCCGGGGTACAGTTCCCCGACGATGGCGCTCACGTTGGGTTTGAGCAGCCCCGTTCCGATCACAATGAGGATCAGGCCGGTGAAGAACCCCGCGATATGGGGCACCGCCAGGCTGAAGTGGCCCAGGGCGATGATGCATCCCCCTATGAAGACCGCCCGTTGCTGCCCGATGAGCCGGTCCGCGATCCAGCCGCCGGGGAGAGCCAGGAGGTATACGCCCGCGGTGTAGAGGCCGTAGACAGCCCCGGACGTGGCATCGTTCCAGCCCAGCCCGCCCGACTCGGCCGTGGCGACCATGAAGAGCACGAGGATGCCCCGCATGCCGTAGTACGAAAACCGTTCCCACAATTCCGTGAAGAACAGCGTGGCCAAGCCTCGGGGGTGCCCGAAAAACTGCTTGTCCGTGAATGCGGCTTCAGGATTCGTCATTCGTTATGTCCAGTGTTGTACTTGTTCAGGAGCGGTGCGGACCCGGAAAGGTCGTGACGCCGCCCTGGGGAGGGCGGGTCGGCTCGAGTCGATTGGCAATGTCCGGCCAAAGATAGACCGGCGCCGGGGCGCTGGCGAGGGTCTCTAGAGAGCCACGACCAGCCACAGTCCCCACAGCAGTAGCGCAACACCGAACACGAGACTCATACGCCCACCCCCCGGCACCAGCTTCTCCACACAGATCACCAACGTGAGCGCTGCCATCCACAGCAGATTCATCACGCCCAGCGCGAAGCAGAGCGCCATCAACGCCCAGCAACATCCCACGCAGAATACGCCGTGGCGAAAGCCCATGCGAAACGCGCCGGTGGGACCGTCACGCCATTGGGAGAGGAAGAAGCTCAGCGGGGAGCGACAGTGCTTGAGACAGACACGCTTGAGCGGTGACAGTTGGAAGAGCCCCGCGCCGACGAGCAGGACACCGCCGGCCACTCCACTCAACCTCAAGTCGGCCTGCAACAAGGCAGCCTGCTGCAGCGAGAGCTGCACCGTTCCGGCAGCCATGCTGTAGAGCAACCAAATGGTGAAGTAGCCTGCGGCGAAGACCAACGGGGAGCTTCCGGAGCTCCCATGCGCGCGGTTGGTCTTCCCGAAGAGGAGGATCCACGGCAGCACCGGCGGCAGCATCATCGCCACCATCATCACGAACCACATGCCGACGGTGAGTACGAGAGCGGGAACCCCCCATGGCTGTACGACAGCCGTCACGACACCGACCAGCTGAAATGGGAGTACAGGCTGTGGGTTCCCTCCGTGTCCACCACGATGACGCCGTCGTCGTACCGCGTGGCCCCCTCCGCAACGACCTGTGGACTGGAGTGGAGCTGGTTGAACATGTTCTCGATGGTCACCGGCTTCGAGCGGTCCGTGCCCCGGAGATGTTCGATCGATCCCTCGAGGAGCCCCTCGATCCTGACCCGCTTCTTCTTCCCCTCGTCCTCGATGCGGATGGGGTGGTAGCGGGTCTCGAGCCACGTCGAGACGAACGGTGCCAGCTTGGCCCAGGGGCCTCCCGCCGTGCCCTTCAGGATCGACTCGATGGCATGTCGCTGCTCGGCTGAGGCCGCTTCGTCGATGATGAGCACCTCGGTCCAGTTGCCGGCGATCATGTGCTGGGGGCCGTCGTAGGCCACCACGGCGCAGAGCCCGGCCAGGAGTACACCGGCGTACTCGCCCTCGTCGAACCGGACGGCCCAGTACCCCACGCAGCGATCGTACGTGCACTGGTTGTCGAAGTGGACGTGGCCGGGACACACCACCTGACAGCAGCAGTTCTCGAACAGCAGGCCTTTGGCCCACCAGGTGGTATTGGCTAGTGCAGTCATGGGATCCTCGGGATGAAACTTCTCACCTGATCCTCCGTATCACCTTTATATATATCGCTTTTATACTCAAGGAGACGAGCCATCAAGCGCCCAAGAACTTTCACCGACCAGGAATCCTCGCCGCTGAGCCTCCCTTGGGTCTACATCCTCCTGGCCCTTGCCGACGGTGAGCGCCACGGCTACGGGATCATGCGTGACGTCGAGGAACGGACCTCTGGGCATGTAAAGCTTTGGCCCGCCACGCTTTACGGTGCCATCAAGCGAATGCTCTCCGCGGGCCTCATCGAGGAGGCCTCGCAACGCCCCGACCCCCAGATGGACGACCAGCGGCGAAAGTACTACCGACTCACCGACCAGGGCAGTGCGGTCTTGGCGCAGGAAACCGGACGGCTGGCCGAGTTGGTGGAGATCGCCCGGCAGAAAGATGTCCTCCACAGCCCGAAGACCGTCTGATGCTCATGACCTTCTCGGTGTGGCTCTACCGCACGCTGACCACCTTGCTTCCCCGGGACTTCCGGGCAGGCTTCGCTCCCGAGATGACCCAGGCGTTTGCCGACGCCTGTCATCGGGCCCGCCACCAGCGCGGGACGGGAGCCCTGGTCCGCGTTTCCCTTCGCGGGTTCTTCGACCTCGTCACTCGCCTGCCCCGGGAGTGGCACGATAACCTCAAACCCTCGCACCGCCCGCAGCGCCACGAGCGGAGGAAATCACGCATGTTGGAGACACTCGGCCAGGACCTTCGATACGCCGTCAGGTCGTTCGTCAAGAACCCGGGCTTCGCGACGATCGTCGCCGTCACGTTGGCGCTGGGGATCGGCGCCAACACCGCCATCTTCAGCGTGGTGCACGGGGTGTTGCTCACTCCCCTGCCCTATCCCGACCCTGAGCGGGTCATCACCTTCGGCGAGGTGAACCCCACCATCGACATCGAGCCGCGGTGGGTCTCGATTCCCAACTACGTGGACTGGAAAGACCAAACCCAGTCGTTCGATCGCATGGCGCTGTTCCGGGGTCGCAGCCGTGCGCTCACCGGAAGCGACGACCCCGAGTACATCTACTCCGCCTCGGTGACCGACGAGTTCTTCGACGTGTTCGGTGTGGTGCCGTTCCTCGGCCGGAGTTTCCGACCCGAGGAAACCAGGGGGACACCCGACCGGCCGTGGTGGAGTATGAGCGCCGCTCCGGTGGTGATCCTGAGCCACGGATTGTGGGAACGCAACTACACTGCGGATTCGTCGATCATCGGGCAGTCGATCTCCGTGGACGGCATGGCCAACACGATCATCGGCATCATGCCGTCGGGGTTCACCCAGCCGGGGCCCTGGGTGGCCCCGGGCATCAACGTCGACCTCTGGCTGCCGTTTCCGCTGGATGCCGCTTCGGCCGAGCGCGTGAGCCGCTCGTTCTTTGCCGCCGGCCGGTTGAAGGCCGGCACGTCCCTCGAGGAGGCTCGGGCCGATATCGCGGTCATCGGCGCCCGGCTCCGCGACGCGTATCCGGCGGTGAACGAAAACTGGACCGTCACGCTTGTGCCGTGGCAGGAGATCATCGTTGGCGACGTGCGGCAGGCGCTGCTCCTGGTCTGGGCCGTCTCAGGCGTCGTGCTCCTCATCGCCTGCGCCAACGTGGCCAACCTGATGCTCAACCGAATCCTCTCGCGCAAAGGCGAGATCGTGGTTCGTGCGGCGCTGGGCGCAAGCCGGTCGCGACTGGTGAGGCAGATCCTCACGGAGAGCACCATGCTGGCCCTCCTGGGCGGACTGTCGGGAGTCGTGTTGGCGATGGGAGGCGTGGAGCTGGTGCGCGCCCTCAACCCCGGCAACATCCCCATGGTGGATCAGATCGATGTCGACACGACGGTGCTGGGAGTTGCTCTTGCGACCACACTGGTGACGGCGATGCTCTTCGGAATATTCCCCGCGGTCATTGCATCGCGGCCGGGCCTGGCGACCGAGATCAAGGAGGGCACCGCCAAGTCTCTCTCAAAGGGACGGCACCGAGTCCGCCATCTCATGGCCACGACCCAGCTCGTACTGGCATTCACCCTGCTAGTGGGTGCAGGACTCATTACCAGGAGTTTTGCGCACCTCACCTCCGTGTCCCCCGGGCTGAACCCGGACAACGTCTTTCAGGCCACGGTAGCACTCCCCTGGGATCGCGTGTCCACCGTCAACGCCCGGGCGGACTTCGTCCAGCGGGCCCTGGAGCGAATCGCAGGGCTGCCGGGCGTGACCGCCACAGCCATGATCAATTCACTGCCCTTCACCGGCTCGAACCAGTATTCACCCATCTGGGCCGAGGGTCAGCCGGAACCGGAGGAGGGACGGGCACACGTGGTGGCGTTTCGCGGGATCAGCCCAACGTATTTCGAGACGATGGAGATCTCGCTGCTCCAGGGGCGTCCGTTTGACCGTGGTGACGTCGAGAATCCCACGACGGCCATCGTGAACCGGTTGCTCGTGGAGATGTACTGGCCCGATGACGACCCTATCGGCAAATGGATCAAACTACCGGGCTCCACGGTTCAGCTGACGGTGGTGGGAGTAGTCGACAACGTGAAGCACTACGGACTCGACAAACCCCCGCAGCCGGAGCTGTACCAACCCTACAGCAGGGACTTTCTCACGAGCAAGACGTTTCTCCTGCGAACCGCCAACGATGCGGCCGGCTACGGCCCGTTGGCGAAGCGGGCGATCCTCGAGGTGGATCCCGATCAACCCGTCCGCAACATGGGTACGATGAACGAGATGATCGGCGCATCGGTCGCCAGCCCCAAGTTCAACACGGTCATGTTGGGACTGGCGTCGGGCGTGGCGGTGGTGCTCGCCATCGTGGGGCTCTTCGGGGTGATCTCGTACGTGGTGACGGAGCGCACCCACGAGATCGGAATTCGGGTGGCCCTCGGCGCGCGGCCCGGAAGCGTGATCGGCTCGGTGTTGCGGCGCGGCGCGGTCCTGGCGGGGATCGGCATCGCATGCGGCCTGATGCTGTCGATCGCGTCGGCCCGTCTGCTGGAGAGTTTCCTCTTCGGAATCTCCGCCCACGACCCGCTTACCTATGGAGCGGTGTCGGCCGGGTTCATCGGCGTGACGCTGCTGGCCAGCTATATGCCGGCTCGACGGGCGAGCAAGGTGGATCCAATCATCGCACTGAAACAGGACTAGCGCCGCGACGCGCCCAGCACGGCGGGCAGGTTCTCCTTGGCGCTCCACTCCATCCAGGACCCGTCATAGAAGCGCGCGTCGTAGCCCAGATGTCGAGAAATGAGATACGTGTAGCTCGCCCGCATGCCGATCTGGCAATAGCTCACAACCACACCGTCTTCCGACGCACCTGCCTCGTCGAACCGGGCTCGCACCGCGTTCAGATCCTTGAGGCGCGGCTCTTCCCGGGACACAAGGAGTTCCTCCCAGTAGAGGTTGTACGCACCGGGGAGGTGTCCACCCCGGAGATTCCCGCCCACTCGCTCACCGGTGTACTCCCGCTCGGGTCGGGAGTCGATGAGCGTAACGTGTGGATCCTCGAGCGACTCCGCCACTTCCTCCACAGACACCAACACGTCGTCGCGGACGTCGGCAATAAACGATCCCTCCGGTAGTGCCGCCTGCTCTGGTGCCGTCGGCCGGTCTTCCCGCGTCCACATCTCGAAGCCGCCGTCCAACACCGACACTCGTCCCCGGTGACCCAGGTACTCCAGCGTCATGAACACCCGGGCGGCGAGATGGGCAGATCCCGAGCCGTACACGATCACGTGGTTGTCGTTGGAAACCCCCACGGACCGGAAAACTTCCTCGAGGTCCGGCACCGGGGGCACCTCGGTAGACAGTTCGTCCGTGTCGATGGCTACGGCGTGATAGTCGATGAACGTGGCACCCGGGATGAACTCCTCGGGCATGGCATCGTGTCCCATGCCCACGTGGAGCAGGACGAGCCCTTCGTCGTCCAAGTGCTCCGCAAGCCACTCGGTGGAGACCAGGACGTCTCCCTCTTCTTGCGCGGAGGTCGTGGAACACGCCGTCAGTGCGACTGTCGCGAACATCACGGTGGCTAAACGCTGCATGAGAATCCTCGCAAGTGAGTTGTTTCGCTCCACACCCTAGTCCGCCCTCAGGGCCTTCATGGGATCCACACTGGTGGCACTCCGGGCCGGCGCCAACGATGCCGCCACGGCCACCACGGCCAATAGCGCTGCCACCGCCATGAACGTCACGGGATCGGTCGGCTGAACCCCGTAGAGCATCCCCGACAGAAACCGGGACAATGCCAACGCGCCGGCACCACCAATGCCCAGGGCGAGCGCCGCCAGTGTCGCGCCCTCCCGCAGCACCATCTTCAACACCCGCGCCTGATCCGCCCCCAATGTCATGCGAATGCCGAACTCGTTGGTCCGCTGGCTCACCGAGAAGGAAAGAACACCGGCAATGCCCACGGTGGCAATGATGAGTGCGAGGACGGCGAAGACGGCGAACAGCGTGGCGTTGAGACGCTGTGGCGCCATGTTCTCCGTGCGAAGATCGTCGAGGGTCTGGACGCTGACCACGGGCCGGTTGGGATCCAGAGCACGAACTTGTTCGATGACCTGGCCGGCCAACGGCTTGGAGTCGCCTTCCGTGCGGACAAACAATGTCTGGGGCGCAAAGCTCTGAGTGCTGGGCCGGTACATGATGTGAACCGGCTCGCGATCCAGCGCCACGGACCGAATGTCGGCCACGACCCCGACGACGGTGAACCACGCACCCCAGGAGCCGTTGAACGATTTCCGGGAAATCCGCCGGCCGAGGGGATCTCGATCCGGAAAGTAGAACTCTGCCATCGACTCGTTGATGATGGCCACCTGAAGTCCGTCGGGTTGATCCCCCGTGGTGAACGCGCGGCCTTGCAGGACCGGAACACCGATGGTCTCGAAGTAGTCGCTGCTCACGGTTTGGAGCTCGGTGAGGGGTGTCACCGGGACCGGATCCGGCTCGCCGCCGTCCACCCGGAACTGCATCTGCATGGACATGTCGTGGCTCATCGGTGCCATCGACGCCATCGCCGCGTTGTGCACCGCCGGATGCCCCTCCACCCGGTCCACCAACGACCGGCCGAATTCCGCTCGCTGCGGCTGCGTACTCCTACTGAAGTCCGGCACGCTCATCGTCAAGACGTTCTCGAGATCGAACCCGGGATCGACCTGGCTCAGCTTCACCAAGCTCCGCACCAGCAGGCCCGCCCCCACCAGCAACATGAACGATATGGCGAGCTGGCTCACCACCAGCGCCCGCTGGGCCCGCCGGCGGGACACCGAGCCGGTGGCACGGCCGCCGCCGGCTGCTGTGAGCGATGTGCCCAGGTCCTCCGATACCGGCAAACTCGGCGCCCGCGCGAAGAGCATGGCCGCTCCGACGGCCACGATCAACGTGAACAACAGCACGAATACGTCGATGCCGATCTCGCCGGTGCGTGCCGTAAACCTCCCGGCGTACGCCACCAGCAGATCGAGACCGGCGAAGGCGAAGACCAACCCCAAGCCGGCCCCACCCAGCGAGAGCACCAGGTTCTCTGTCAGCAGCAGGCCCCGCAGACGGCGCTGCCCCGCTCCGAGAGCGGCGCGGATCGCCAGCTCGCGCTCGCGGCGGATCAACCGGGTCAGGGTGAGGTTCGCCACGTTGGCACACGCGATGACGAGCACGAACACGGCGGTGCCGAAAAGAATCAACAGCATCGGCCGCGCCTGTTGGGTGATCTGGTCGAGCCACGGCGTGACCACGGTCTCGAATCCGAACCTGGGTGGGTAGGCTTCCGGGTATTCCGCGTGCAACTGCGCCGCGATCTGGGCAATCTCGGCCCGCGCCGCTTCCTCGGTGGCGCCCGGCGCGAGGCGCGCAAAGACATCGGTCATCCGGTGGGTGCGGTCGTCCTGCATCGCCGCGCCCATGTAGTGGTCGTTGGAGGGATAGTTGGCGTAGAAGTCCTGCTGCTGTCCACGCATCGTGGCGTAGTGGGAGCCGGGTTCGAGAACCCCCACGATCGTGGCCTTTTTCACGGTGAGATCCAGCACCTGGCCGATCACCGCCGAGTCGGCACCGAATACGCGGTTCCAGTACTCGTACGTCAGCACCGCCACCGGCACCGATGCACGGCTGTCGTCCTCCTCATTGAAGGTCCTCCCCAGATGGGGCCGCAGCCCGAGCACTTCGAAGTAATTGGCCGTAACCAGACCGGCGATGGCGAGGTGGGGGTTGCCCCGCTCCAGCACGTTGAAGGACCAGTCCCCGAACTCCACCACCTCGTCCAGCGTGGTGGCCTGCGACCGGTAGTCGGCAACCTCGACAAAGGAAAGGGAGGTGTTGGTGGTCGCCGCCTTGGGCACCTGCTGCAGATACAGGATCCGGTCCGCGTCGGGATAGGGGAGCGGCCGCAGCAACACCCCGTTGATGACGCTGAAGATGGCGGTGTTGGCGCCGATCCCGAGACCGAGGGTCAGGATGAAGGCGACAGTGTAGCCCGGGGTCCTCACCAGACCGCGCACGGCCTGCCGGATGTTGGTGGTGCCCTGCATAGACGCTGCTCCTTGCTGGGTGCCGGTCGTTCGACGTCAGATGGATTATAGCATTTTAGACATTATACTGCCAAAACGGTCGTACGTTCCACTTGACCTTTCCCTATTCCCCTGCGCTGCATGGTATATTATATTCACTGCGGCGCAGTATATACTGACCCGTTCGGGAGCCCTCCATGCCCAAGACCCTAGGCGACTTCGAGACCCTGATACTGCTGGCACTGGTACGACTCAAGGACCAGGCGTACGGGGCCACCATTCACCGTGAGATCGAGACGCGGACCAACCGCTCCATCGCCATCGGCGCCGTCTACACCGGACTGGCCCGCCTGCAGCGGAGCGGCCACCTCACGGCCACGATCGGAGAGCCGACTCCCGAACGGGGTGGCCGGCGCAAGAAGTACTACTGCCTCGAGCCCGACGGCGCCGCGGCCCTCTCCCAGGCACTCCAGGCACACGAGCGCATGCGAGAGGGCATCGAAGAAGATCTCGAAGTGCTCACCGCACGGGATTCGACGGACTCTTGAAGACCACGCCCCCACCCCGGGCCGCCGTGGCCCTGCTCCGCCGGGTGCTCCCCCGGGATGAGTTGGAGTTCGTGCTGGGCGATCTCCAGGAGCGGTACCTAGAGCGGTCGGCCGACGGCGTAGCCCGGGCACACGCGTGGTACTGGATGCAGGCGATCCGCACGGGCGGGGCATTCATGACCACACCGCAACACACCCCCAAACACGATGCACACATGACGAAACAGAATTATTGGAACGCCCTGCGGGACGACCTGCGATACGCCCTCCGCAGCCTTCGACGAGCGCCGGGGTTTGCTCTCATCGCCATCCTCACCCTGGCCATCGGCATCGGCGCAAACACGGCCATCTTCAGCGTGGTCAACGCCGTCGTCCTCCAGCGCCTCCCCTTCGAAGAACCCGACCGGCTCATGCGGGCCTACCTGTTGATGCCCCCGGGCGGGCCAGGCGAGCCACGCGTGGACATGTTTTGGTCGTTTCCCAAGTACAGAACCATGCGGGAATCCCAGGATGTCTTCGAGGACCTCGCAACGTTCCGGCAGGGGAGCTTTACCCTCACCACGCTGGACGACGCCGAACGCATTGCGGGAGAGACCGTGGGATCGAGCTACTTCGGCCTCCTGCGGATCCGTCCGCTCATGGGACGATGGTTCGTCCCCGAGGAAGACATTCCAGGCGCGAGCCCAGTGGCAGTGTTGAGTCACGGCCTCTGGCAGCGACGTTACGACGGTGACCCCCAGGTCCTGGGGCAGACGATCCGTATCAGCGGCGTCGCCCATACCATCGTGGGGGTCGCACCATTCGGCTTCAGGGGACTCAGCGGCGCGGCAGAATTCTTCGCGCCCACGTCGCGGTATCCCGAGTCGAACCACAACAATCCCGGAGCCCACAACCAACACGTCATCGCGCGCCTGAAGCCGGGCGTGAGCGTCGCCCAGGCCAAGCAGGCCATGGCAACCATCGGGAGGCGCGTCCACGAGACCTACCCCAGTTCCCGTGGGGAGTGGAGCGCCCACGCCCGGACCCTCGAAGAGGTCCGTGTCGAACCGGCGATCCGGACTTCCATCTTGATGCTCTTCGGCGCGGTGGGCTTCGTCTTGCTCATCGCGTGCGTGAACCTGGCCAACCTGTTGCTGGGCCGGGCCGCAGCCCGGGAGCGGGAGGTCGCCATCCGGCTGTCGGTGGGCGCCGACCGCGGCCGTGTCGTACGGCAGCTCCTCACGGAGAGTTTGGTGCTGGCGGCCGTGGGTGGAGCGGCGGGGCTCGCGATTGCGGTTCCCACCGTCGGCTTGTTGCGCGGCATCGCTCCGCAAGCCAGCGGCTATTTCGCCGAGGACATCTCCGGGCTCACACGCATGGGCATGGAATCCATCGGTATCGACGGTACTGCATTGCTCTTCACGATCGGTATCACATTGGTCACGGGGATGATCTTCGGACTCGTCCCCGCGCTCCAGACGTCGCGGCCGAATCTCACCAGCGCCCTCAAGGAGGGGGGAACGGGGGGTCGAGCAGGGGGGCGGTCTCTCTCCATCGGCACCCGCGAGGGACTGGTAGTGGCGGAGTTTGCCCTGGCGTTCGTGCTCCTGGTGGGATCGGGATTGATGATCAAGAGCTTCGGCCAACTGCAGAACACGGACATCGGGTTCGACTCCGACAACGTCCTCACGCTGGGCCTGAGCCTGCCGAGTGCACAATACGACAGGGAGACCGGACACCAGTTCATTCGAACTCTGCACGAACGCGTCGCCGCTCTCCCCGGTGTTGAGTCCGTCGGCTACAACCTCTGCACGCCCCTGGGCAGCGGCTGCAACGGGACGAACATGGCGCGCCGGGATCGGCCACAAGGCGACCCGGGCAGCAGCGCGAACGTCGAGATTCACTTTGTCACCCCGGATTACTTCGACGTGCTGAGGATTCCGATCCTGCGGGGCCGTGGGTTCAGCGAACAGGATCGTGCCGGAGGGCGCGGCGTCATTCTGGTGACCGAAGCCGCGGCCCGGGAGCTCTGGCCCGACGAGGATCCCTTGGGTAAGGAAGTCATTGTCGGGCAGGGAGACGGAGGTTACCGCGAAGTGATCGGCATCGTGGGCGACGTGCGCTACAACGCGGTGGACGAGAGCGCCTTCCGCGGGGCTTACATTCCCCTCTACCAGTCGACGCGCCGTGGCGGGTTTCACGTCATCCGTGCGTCCGTGGATCCCACGTCACTCGTCTCCAGTGTTCGCCAGCTCGTGCGAAGCATGGATCCGGCGCTTCCACTGTTCGACATCAAGACCATGGAAGAACGTGTGGGCGACGCGACGTCCAGCGCGCGGTTCAGCGCACTCTTGCTGGCGATCTACTCGTCGGTGGCATTGATCCTCGCCGCGATCGGCATCTATGGGGTGTTGTCCTACGTGGTGGCGCAGCGGACCCACGAGATCGGGCTCCGCATGGCACTGGGGGCGGAGCGCGGGAGGATACTCCGGCTCGTTGTGGGGCGTGCACTGGCGATGGCGCTCGTTGGGTTGGCCATTGGGGTTTTTGCAGCGTTGGGGCTCACGCGCGTGTTTGTCACGATTCTATACGAGGTGCAGCCCAACGATGCCAGAACGTTCGCCGTCGTCGCCGGCGCACTGGCTCTGCTAGCGTTTGTGGCGAGTTACCTCCCGGCCCGCAAGGCGAGCCGGGTGGATCCGATGATTGCGCTGCGCCGGGAGTAGGACCGAACGTCAGGCCCGCAGAGCGCTCTCGGGGTGCCCGCCCGGGTGGTCCGACTCGAGGAACTGCCCCAGCACCTGGTCGAGGGTCGGCGTGCCGATCTCCTGCAACTCGTACCGCACCCGTAGCGCCGGCTTGCTGA
Organism: Gemmatimonadota bacterium; assembly: GCA_039588255.1. GTDB lineage: Bacteria > Gemmatimonadota > Gemmatimonadetes > Gemmatimonadales > GWC2-71-9 > B3T1B10. The sequence goes on from JBDHAF010000028.1 coordinate 16,411, forward strand.
ACGTGATCAGGCGCCGGAGATCGATGGGTGTGCCCACCAGGACGATGTCAGCCTCCACCCGCTCAATGGTCTCCCGCAACTCCTCCATCTGTTCGTCACCGTAGCCCATGGCCGGAAGGACAGGACCCGTCGTCGGCCACTTGTCGAACGTCGCCGCGATGGAGCCTACCGCCCACGGCCGCGGATCCACGATCTCGGCGGCCCCGTAGCGCCGGGCCGCGATCCACCCCGCCCCGAACGCCATTTCGCCGTGGGTCAGGGTGGGACCGTCCTCGATCACCAAGACCCGCTTGCCGCGTATCTCGTCTCCGTGCTCAACCGACACCGGACTCGCCGCTTCGATGACCGTAGCGGTGGGGTTCAGCTCCAACGCGATCCGCCGCGCGGTCTCCACATCCTCGAGGTCGGCGGTACCGATCTTGTTCAGTACGACCACATCCGCCATCCGGACATTGATCCCACCGGCATAGTAGCGCGCCGCGTGGTCCGGGCGGTGGGGATCGACGACCGTGATCAGGAGGTTCGGCCTATAAAAAGGAAAGTCGTTGTTGCCGCCGTCCCAGAGGACGATCTCAGCCTCACCCTCCGCCTGGCGGAGGATCCTCTCGTAATCGACCCCGGCATACACGACCCCACCGGCTGCGATGATGGGCTCGTATTCCTCCCGCTCTTCGATGGTGACGTCGTGGTCGGCCAGGTCGTCATAGGTGGAAAACCGTTGTACGGCCTGTTTGGCGAGGTCGCCGTACGGCATGGGGTGGCGCACCGTGACCACGCGCTTCCCCAACTGTTTGAGGATTCGCGCAATTCGTCGGGTCGTCTGGCTCTTCCCCGAACCGGTTCGGGCCGCGCACACTGCGATGACCGGTACAGTGCTCTCCACCATCGTGTGCTTCGGGCCCAACAGGAGAAAATCTGCACCGGCGGCCATGACGCGAGAACCCACCGACATGACAGCGTTATAGGACAGATCGCTGTAGCACAACAGGGCGACGTCAACGCGCTCGTCACGAATGAGCCGTTCGAGGTCGTTCTCCGATTCAATCGGGATACCGTTGGGGTAGCGTTCGCCGGCCAACTCCGGAGGGTACCGGCGACCGTCGATATTTGGGATTTGTGCCGCGGTGAACGCGACGACGTCATAGTCGGGGTTGTCGCGGAAGTGAACGTTGAAATTATGAAAGTCGCGCCCCGCGGCGCCCATGATGATGGCACGCTGAGCCATGCAAAACGCTCCGATGGGTTCTATTCAGTGATAATGGGGGGCGCGGACAAAAACCAGCAAAGAAACGATGGAGCTTCCTCAACCAACCATCCGCCGGACCGGCATCCGCAGGATCGTCTTCAGCTTCTCTTCCACGACTCGGCTCGGATCGGACACATAGATCTCGTGGTGCTTGCCGTGGAACTCGAGGCCCTTCTCCTCCGCGAACTGCTTCATTGCGGCGATCGTCTCGGCCTCTCTGGCGTATGGGCCTACATGCAGCATCTGCACGCAGGTGCCTTCCGCGATATCCTCCAGCTCCACGTCCCGGACCTCCGGATCACGGCCTTTCTCCTTGAGGCTGGCCTTGGCTTCGTTCACGTGGTCGTGGGCGACGAAGTCCGGCACCCGGATGAGGAGCTTCCAATGCCAGTCGCTGGGCGGCTGTCCTGAAAGTCCCCCGGTGCCGTCACCACACCACCAGAGTCCCTCCAGCTTGCAGACCTTGTAGTCCTGCCCAAGGCGCTTTTGTGTCATGCGAATGGTGTAGGCAACGCCATAGAGGGCCCCCAGCGCGGCCGTAAACGCCTCCCCGCCCGGCTCCCCTTGCCCGGCGATCGTGAGATACTGGGCTGGTTTTATCCTGACTATTCTCGGCGCCTTCGGCATCGAATACTCGGACCTGTGTGTCCTGTAGAGGTCGAGCGTTTGGACGGGCATTCAGGGGCCTCCGGGAATCCAATGCCGCAATCATACGGAGAGGGACTGTGAGAGAATCCGATATTGGACATGAATCATCCTTCACCCGGTGAGCTGGTGGCCCGGATATTACGACAGCGGGCAGGATGGCCCGGGCGTGGTGGCGGGTGTGATCCACGGTTGACGCCTCCCTGCCCCCGGGTCGACTTTTTGTCCGTTGCAGGACCGGGTTTGACACGCCGGACTTTTTCGTCGAGAATGGGCGGTTCGCACGGAGTCTTGGGAGATCGGTGAAGGAATAGAGTGAGCTGATGAGCACGAAATTGCTCGATAGACGGAAGCCCCGATACCGCGTCGAGGCTCCTCGGCGGCGGGCCGAGGCGCCGTCGTGGCAGCGCATGACCGACGACGAACTCCTACGCCTCCGGTTGCGCGATCTCGATCTCACCATCCAGGGCACCCCCATCGAGGGCCGCGTCGGCCAGCTCCACGACGAACTCCGGCAACGCGACCTTCGATTCCGCCCGCCGGTCTGGCTCTCCGACGAGTGGTTCGTCCCCGAACACGTACCCGGTATTGCAGTTCCTTTTTACCTAGCGCACCCCCGCCTCACCCGCCTGGAGGCCCGGCAGATTTACGAGGTGGAGGGAGGAACCAAGACGTGGTGCATGCAGCTCTTGCGCCACGAGGCGGGCCACGCCATCGAGACCGCCTACCGCCTGCACCGGAAACGACGCTGGCGGAAGATCTTTGGGCGCGCGTCCAAGCGGTATCCGGATTTCTACACGCCGAACGCTGAGAGCCGCGATTACGTCCTGCACATGGACTGGTGGTATGCGCAGAGCCACCCCTCGGAGGACTTCGCCGAAACCTTTGCCGTTTGGCTCAAGCCCGGATCGGCATGGCGCCGGCGTTACCGCAACTGGCCCGCCATTCAAAAACTCGAGTACGTGGACGAGTTGATGTCGGAGATTGCCGGGAAGCGGCCGCTCGTCGATCCGGCGCCGCACATCGATCCCCTCCACCGCCTCCGCCACACGTTGCGAACCCACTATCGTCGGAAACGCAGCAAGTATCTTCCCGACGATCGGCACTACTACGACCATCGGCTTCTGCGGCTCTTCTCCCGGAGCGCCGGCCAGCCGGCGGCCGCATTCCTGTCACGGGAAGCCGCGTCCGTACGACGACATGTTGCGGGATTCGACTTCGAAAAGATCTACGTCACCAACCTGGTCTTGAAGGAGCTCACCAGGAGAGCGCGCGAGCTCGACCTACGGGCGAGTCGGCCGCCCAGGGAAATCCGATCTGAGCTCATCGACCTCGTCGACCGAATGCAGTCGCAGTTTCGCCGTGATGAACACGTGGTACCGGTGTGAGCCTCCGCGTCCTCGTCCTGACACACCAGAGCATCGATCTGCCCCAGAGAGTGAAGGGACTCCCCGAGAAAGACATCGCGCCGTGGAAGACAGAGTACCACGTCGTCAGCGCGCTCAAACGACTCAAGCACGAGACCAGGCTCCTCGGGGGCATCGATGAGGTCGCGACCATCAGGACGACCCTCTTCGAGTGGGAACCCCAGGTCACGGTCAATCTCATGGAGGAGTTTCGGGGGGAAGGCATCTACGTACCCTACGTCCTCGGCTACCTCCAGCTCATGCGCCAGCCGTACACCGGCTGCAACGCCACCGGATTGCAGTTGGCCGACAACAAGGTGTTGGCCAAAAAGCTCCTTCGGTATCACCGCATCCTGTCCCCCGATTTCGCGGTGTTCCCTCGGAGGAGGGCCGTCCGCCGGCCCCGCCGTCTCGCCTTCCCCCTGATCGTCAAATCGACGACCGAACACGGTTCCGTCGGGATCGCCCAGGCCTCGCACGTGACGAACGACGAGAAGCTCGCCGAGCGGGTGGAGTTCATCCACACCCAGATCGGCACCGACGCCGTGGCGGAGGAATACATCGAGGGGCGTGAGCTGTACCTCGGTGTGATCGGCAATCACCGTCTGCAAACGTTCCCCGTCTGGGAGATGCGCTTCGAAAAGTTGCCCGACAACACGCCACGCATCGCCACCGAACGAGTGAAGTGGGACCTGAAGTATCAAAAGAAGAGGGGCATCAAGACCGGGGCGGCGAAAGACCTGCCGGAGGGCGTCGCCGATCGCGTCGCCAAGTTGGGGAGACGGGTGTATCGCATTCTCGGGATGAACGGTTATGCGAGAATGGACTTTCGCTTGATGGAAGACGGCAGGCTGTTTTTGCTGGAGCCCAACCCGAACCCGGACCTGGCCCGGGACGAGGACTTCGCGGAATCGGCCAAGTCCGTGGGGGTCGGATACGACAAGTTGATCGGCAAGATCCTGCGGCTCGCGTTGCAGTACAGGACAGAGTAGGCGCTGAGAGGGGCGTGCAGCATGGCGTTTGTCGCTGTAGCGCGCGTTGGTTCGCATGGTGGGCCAAGTTGAGATCTCGCACTGAAGGAGAACCGCAGCGCGCGTAAGGGACAAACGCCATGCTGCACGCCCGCTCTGGGAGCAGCGAGGCTCATTGACAACTGCCTGCCGATCCGAAGATTCGAGACATGGACACTGCACTGCTCAAGAACCCGAAGGCCATCGCCGTGGCAGGCATCCTGGTCCTACTAATGGCCTATGTGGGGTTTTCCCTGGGCCGGGTCGCCGGCGGCATGGCCGCCACCGTGGGTCTGGTGGGGGTCGACGAGATTCCCGACGGCTGGTCGGCTTCGATCCGGTCGGTTGGACGCCTCCCCCCTCCTGAGCTGACCAGCCTCGTTCCGGCCACGACGCTCGACAGCAATGCCGCGTGGCCCCTGCTCCGCCCCGCCGAGGAGCGTGACGACACCCGGGTGCAGCTGCTCGGGGGCGTGCACGACCGAGTGCACGGCGGCGACTCGCTCCTGGCCGACGATCGCCACACGTGGGACGGGGCCGTGACCGACACGACTCTCCCGACCTACGTCGAAGCGGCGGCCTTCGCCACGTTCAGCAACTACGTGGTCGAGGGGTTTGGATCCGGCGATGCCTTTGACCCCACCGGCCCGGAGGGGCCCCAAGCGCCCTTTTCCATGATGATGCCCGACTACTCCGGCGTGGAGATCGCGGCCCTGAGCATGGCCCTCCGCATCCATCGGGCGATCGAGGAGCGCCAGTACAACGCCGCCATCGCCGACATCCGCGCGATTATGGGCCTGGGACACCTTCTCGCCGCGGGGTCGCCGTTCCTGACCGGGAGCTTCACGGGCCGGAAGATCGTCGGCCTCGGGGCGGACGAGCTGGCGTTCTATGGGGACGCGAGGGGGAACACGATCCTGGTGACCCAGGCGGAGCGGATCCGGGATTGGGTCGTCAACCAACCGCTCCCACAACACAGCTTCGGGTTCTTGGGGAGCGTCCCGGACACCGCTCTGGCCATTGCCGGCGACCCTTCGGTCCTGCCCGCCTGGCGGGCGGAGGCCGTCAATGCCCTCGTGTTCGGGCAGATGTCCGGCATGGGCCATCTCCTCCGAGGGCCCGACGAGGCCGTCACGGAAGGACTGGTGACGTTGCAGTCGGACCCGGACCCCCAGGTCGCCGCTGTCGCCACGGTCGCGGCCCGCTTCCTCGCCTGGTTCGGCGAGTTGGGTGTGTGGGGGCGATACCGCTACCTCTCCTCCAACCTGGGCACCGCGGGCGTCACCCAGTAACTCCCCGGCCTGAAACTTCTCACATCGATTCCCGTATTTCTCTTAGATAATCAGAGAAATACGGCCTCATGAGCAAACGAGACTATTTGGGTGAGTTCGAGCAGCTGGTGCTGCTGGCCCTGATGCGGCTGGGCGAGGGAGCCTACGGGGTGACCATCCGGCAGGAGATCGAGGCCCGGACGGGCCGCGGCGTGTCGCTGGGCTCCATCTACCCCACCCTCCACCGCCTCGAAGAAAAGGGGTTGGTCAGTTCGTACAACGGCGAGCCCACGGCCACCCGGGGCGGCCGGTCCAAGCGGCACTTCCGGCTGGAACCCCACGGCCGCAACGCTCTGAGCCGCTCGCGCGACATGCTCGCCGCCCTGTGGCAGGGCTTCGAGGCGGACGCCGGACCGTGATGTCCCCCCTGCCCCACATTCCGGCGCTGCTGCGCCGTGCCCTCGATGCGATTCAGCGGGACGCCCTGGTGGGCGACCTCCTCGAAGAATATTCGGAGCACGCCTTGCCCCGACTCGGTCCGTTCCGGGCCCGCATCTGGTTCTGGAAGCACCTCTGCAAAACCATCGCCGTGTCGTTCATCGACAACCTGCGTCACGGCCGACACCTCAGGCTCGTTAGACCCGCGCTCCCCACGACGAGACACGGGGCCCCCCGGAGAGAAATCATGGGAACGTTTTGGAGTGATATTCGCTACGGCATTCGCATGCTGTTCAAGACACCGGTCCTCTCGCTTGCGGCCATCACGACCATCGCCCTGGGCGTGGGTCTCACTACCCACACCTTCAGCGTCGTCTACGGTTCCGTGCTCAAGGGACTGCCCTACGAGGGCGCCGACCGCCTGATCAGCATCGACAGGAACAACGTCTCGGAAGGGTTCGAGAACATGTCCGCGCCGATCCACGATTTCGTGGACTGGCGGGCACAGCAGACCGTGTTCGAGGATCTCGCCGCGTCCCGTCAGGGCACGGTGAACATCGCCGACGCCGACATGCGTCCGGAACGGTACGACGGGGCCTTCGTCACCGCCGCCATGTTCGCACAGGTCGGTGTGCAACCCATCATGGGCCGCACATTCAACGAAGAAGACGACACGGGCCACACGCCGCCCACGATTATTCTCGGATACAACGTGTGGCAAAACCGCTACGGTGGCGATCCGGACATCATCGGCAAAACGGTGCGCGCCAACGCACGCACGACCACGATCATCGGTGTCATGCCACCGAAATTCCGTTTCCCATTCTCGGAAGACGTGTGGCTGCCCATGGGGTTGGACCCGGTCCAGTTGCCCCGAAGCACAGGGAATTACGTACAGACCTTTGGTCGCCTCAAGCCGGGTGTCTCCATCGATGAGGCCCAGATACAAATGGCCGGCATCGCCCAACGGCTGGCCACCGAGTACCCGGAGACCAACGAGGGCATCAGCACGGGCCTCAAGCCGTACACCGAGGAGTACATGCCGCCCCAGATCACGGCCGTGCTCTACGTGATGCTCGTTGCCGTGTTCGGTGTGTTGCTCATCGCCTGCGCCAACGTGTCGAATCTGCTGCTCGCGAGATCGACGGTCCGCGCCAAGGAGATCGCCATCCGATCGGCCATGGGAGCGAGCCGCTCCCGGGTGATTCGACAGCTCCTGGTCGAGTCGACGATTCTGACGCTCCTCGGAGGCACCGCGGGCATCATCCTCGGTTACGTGGGGATCGACGCGTTCAACGCCGTGTTCATGGACATGGAGCGGCCGTACTGGATCGACATCGCCATGCATCCGCCAGTGTTGCTGTTTGCAGTCGTCATCACGGCGGTGGCTGCGGTTGTCTCGGGAACCGTGCCGGCGTTTCGAGCGTCGGGTGCAGACATTCACGAGCTCCTGAAAGACGAGTCACGGGGTTCGTCGAGCTTCCGGGTGGGCCGCTTCAGCACGAGCCTGGTGGTCGGCGAGATCGCGGTGTCGTGCGCGTTGCTCGTGGCGGCGGGCATGATGGTCAAGAGCGTCGTGAACTTGAAGAACCTCGACATGGGTTTCGAGGCGGAGAGCGTATTCACCGCGCGCGTGGGATTGTTCGAAGCCGACTATCCCACCGGTGAGAGCCGTCGCCTGTTCTTCGACCGGCTGCTCGAGCGTCTGGAGGCGCTGCCCGGCACACAGGCCGCAGCGCTTACGACCAGCCTTCCCATGACCGGGTCGGGGGGGGCGGCGTTTGCCGTGGAAGGCGAATCGTACGTCGTTGACCGGGATTACCCGGTGAGTCCCCGATCGTACATTACCCCCAACTTCTTCGCCACGTTCGGAGCCGAGATTCGAGAGGGACGGGACTTTTCTCTCCAGGACCGGGAGGACGGCGTTCCGGTCGCCATCGTGAACCAGAGCTTCGCCCACCGGTACTTCGAGGGCGAGTCCGCCGTCGGCAAACGCATTCGCCTCGGCCGGTCGCTCTCCGAATTGCCGTGGCTGTCGATCGTCGGTGTGGTTCCCGATTTCCACATTGGCGGCAACACGGGCGGTATCGGGAACGACAAGACCCCCACGGAGATGATTTACACGCCGGTGGGCCAAGCGTCCTTCCGGTTCTTGAGCATGGCCGTCAAGACCGCCGGCGACCCGCTCGCCATGGCACCGCGCGTCCGCGACGCCGTGGCCGGGCTCGATCCCAACCTCCCGATCTACTGGGCGTACTCCATGGACCAGGTCATCGAGAATCAGACGTGGGCTTTCGGCATGTTCGGAACCCTGTTCGGGACCTTCGGCGCGGTTGCGTTGTTCATGGCAGCCGTAGGGCTGTATGGCGTGATGGCGTTCTCGGTAAGTCGCAGGACCCAGGAGATGGGAATCCGGATGGCGTTGGGCGCCTACGGCAAGGACATCGTACGCATCGTCCTCAAGAAGGGCTTCGTCCAGCTGGGCATCGGGATGGCCATCGGTCTGGGTCTCGGGGCCGCCCTGAGCCGCCCGCTTCAACTAATCATGTTCGATGTGAACGCGGGCGACCTGTCCGTGTACGCGGCGATTGTCGTGACGCTGGGGCTCGCAGGAATGCTGGCGTGTTTCGTGCCGGCACGGCGGGCGACGCGGGTGGATTTGGTGGATGCGTTGAGGCCGGAGTAGCCCACACCCCTCTCTCGAGTGGCATCGCCAGGTGGCTGGCTGCCGGGACATAACAGTGGGTCAGAGGACAGAAGCAGTGCATCACGAGGTCAGTTGTCCGATCAATTCATCCAGCTTCTTCACTTCCGCTTCGGCTCCGTACTCGTTGTAGACCACCCGTGCTTCCCGGGCAAACTCCGTCGCCTCGTCCGCGCGCCCCACCTGAACCAGCAGCCGCGCCATATCCCGTCCTGCGTCACCCAACATCTTCGGGCGCTCTTCCTGCTTCGCCCGATCGATCACGTCTCGGAGAAGGATCTCGGCTTCGTCTGTTTCGCCTAATGCGGCCAGGATGCCGGCGAGGATGCGGATATCGCCGGTTTCCTTCGGCTCGTCTTCCAACTCGCGATGGATCTGGAGCGCCTGCTCGATCTCCCGCCGCGCAAGATGCGGGTCTCCCGCCAACCCCCGGATCTCGGCTTGCACCGCAAGCGTCAACGCTTCCAACGCGCGGTCCCCAACGACTCGTGCCGCCTGGTAGGCCTGTCCGGCCTGTTGCAGTGCGCGATCCAGTTGACCCAGGTCCCGATATGTGATGCCGATGTTGTGCTCCACCTCGGCCACGCCATGTTGCGATCCCACCTGCTGAAAGGCCGCCAGCGCAATGGTGTAGGAGCTCAACGCCCTATCGTACTGGCCCCGATTGTGCTGCAGGATGCCGAGGTTGTTGGAGCACCGGCCGATGGTGTCGTGATCGTTTTGCCGCTTGGCCGCGTTCAAACCTTTAGTGAAGAACTCCTCCGCCTCGTCGACGCGACCCGTGACCAGCGCGATGGCCCCTCGCGCGTTCAAGGCACGAAGCTCGACCGCGTGGTCGCCGCGATCTCGGGCCCGCGCCAACGCCAAGTCAACCAGTCGCTCCCCCTCCCCACGCCGGCCCAATCGGGCCTGCGCCGACCCCAGCAGGAGCGCGAGGGTGGGAGAGTCTTCGACCTCGCTCGAGGGAAGCTCGGAGAGATAGTCGATGACGGCCGAGTGTTGGCCGCTCTCAGACAGTTCGAATGCTTTTTTCAATTTCTTAAGAGATTCTTGCACTTCCGACCTGCATCACCAGGAGACTGCGTGGTCCGAAAGCTTGCCTATCTTACCGACAATCGACTTTTTCTTGCTCGACCGCTGGGAGTCCCTGGAAGACGAACTGGCAGCGGCCGAGCGATCGTATGCGCCTTCTCCCATCGGAACAGACGATGGGTATTCAAAGTGCCACAGCTTCAGGTAGTTGTCTTCGATATACCGGTCCACCCGGTCCACGTCGCCATCACCATCAAAGTCCGGGTCGGCCCCGTTGTACGACAGGTACAGCTTCGGACGGGCGCGGCGATTGAACACCAAGCCAGAGGGTTCAAGGCTGACGTAGAGATCCGTCGGATGGACCGAGATGGTGATCTGCACCCGCTCGCCCCAGCGAATCCGTGTTCCGTCGGGATGTCTGCTGAGCGCATTCCACGGGATGTAGAGCGACATAAAAATGTCGCCGGCGACATCACTGCTGACTGCACGATGACCTCCCGGGTGGGCGCCGTCGTTCACGGCTTTGTCGCCTTGGTACCGGATCTGGACGTAGCGGGCCCGACCCCGAACGGCCCAGAATCTGAGCTCGTAGGTCTCGAGCGCCGGTGTTGACGCAGCCTGCTCCAGGATGTGATCCTCGACGCTTCCGCCCGCGCGACCATCCACCCTCGCCAGGGCGGCGAAATCGTCGAGTGGACCCTCTACCGACGGTCCTGTGGTGTCTGCGCAGGCGACGGCCGCCAACAGACCCACTGCGACGAGCAGCTTTCTCTTACACATGGCTTCCTCTTTGCTCCAACATCAAAGGTCCCCCTTCTCTCCTTCCAGCAACCGACGTAACCGCCGGCGAGAGATTCCTAGGCGGCGCGCAGCCTCACTTCGATTGCCGCTGGCGAGCTCCAACATCGAGTGAGCCGCCGCGACGGTGATATCATCGAGGAGGGCCGGAAATGGGATTGGTCCGCCCCGTTGGGCAGTCGTTTCGGATTCGGATCGCAGCTCGTTTGGATCCAGCTCTCCGGGAACGGAAAGCAGCAGCGCCCGCTCCACGGCGTTTCGGAGTTCCCGCACATTTCCGGGCCAGTGATGGTTCAACAGCGCGCGTCGTGCTTCGGCGGTTATCTCGGGCATGGGAAGATCGTGGTGCTCCGCCAATTCCTTTAGAAGCGATTCAACAATCAGCATCAAGTCGCCACCGCGCTCGCGCAACGGTGGCAGGGCCAGCGTAATGACGCCGAGGCGGAAGTAGAGGTCCTCGCGAAAACCGCCTTCTTGAATGCGGCGCTGAAGATCCTTGTTGGTGGCAGCGATAATGCGCACGTCGACCGTGCGCGACTTTGTCCCTCCCACCCGACGGACTTCTTTGTCCTGCAAGACGCGGAGGAACTTCGCCTGAAGCTCCAGGGGCAGGTCGCCGATTTCGTCGAGAAAGAGGGTGCCGCCGTCAGCCACCTCGAACAAGCCGGGTTTGGTGGACCCGGCGTCAGTGAAGGCACCACGTTCGTGACCGAAGAGTTCCGACTCAATCAACCGGTCGGGTAACGCCGAGCAGTTGACCGCAATGAACGGCGCGCCGCGCCGCGGCCCGCCGTCATGAATCGCCCGGGCCAAGAGTTCCTTTCCCGTCCCCGTTTCTCCGGCGACGAGAACCGTGGCATCGGAACGGGGGAGAATACGGGCCGCCCGACCCAGCACTTTTTTGAGCGTTTCGCTCTCCCCGATGATGCCAGCGAACGCCCGGTCCTTCGCCTCTTCTCTCTCCTTGACCAGCCGCCGCAACAGCACTCTGCGCCGATTCACCGCCGACGCGACGGCGTTGCGGAGGATCTCCAAGTCCTCCGGAAGGGCGAAATAGTCGCTCGCTCCGGAGGCCACGATCTGGGTCGCGATCCGGCGATTCGTGTCGGACCCGACGGCAAATGCGGGCACCCCTGGGGGAGGCTGGTGACCGTCGAGCCAATCGATCACGTCCCGTTCGGCT
>JBDHAF010000029.1:0-27927 GCA_039588255.1 Gemmatimonadota bacterium
GCACGGCGAGCTGTTGTTGGGCCAGGGCAACACCGATGCCCCCACATGTACCAACTGCCACGATGCCCACACGATCCTCCGCCCGGAGGACGCTCGCAGCAATATCTATCCCACCAATATTCCGGCGACGTGCGCCCAATGTCATCAAGACCAGCAACTGATGGATCGCTACGGGCTGCCCACGGACCAGCACCAGCAGTTCCGCGAAAGCGCTCACGGCGTCCAGCTGTACGAGGTGCAGAACTTTGCCGCACCCACGTGTGTCGGATGCCACGGTTCGCACGCGGCGCTGCCCCCCGGCGTGACGGAGATCGTGAACGTGTGCACGCGGTGTCACGTGTTGGTGGGCCAGGCGTTCAACGCCGGCCCGCACGGGGAGGCGGCCCGGGCGGGTGACCTACCGGGCTGCGTGGCATGCCACAGTAATCACGGAACGGAGATCGTCCCGCCGGAGGAAATCGCGGAGGGATGTACGAATTGCCACGATCAGAACGGCAACGCGTCCGTGCTGGGACTCGAGATCCAGGAGCGTATCAGCCAGGCCACGACGGATCTTGCCCTGGCAGAGCATGCCATCGAAGAGCTCGTGCGCAACGGGCGTGAGGTGAGCAACGTTCGGTTCCGCTACCAGGCCGCCCTCACAGACTACCTGCAACTCACCCAGATGCAGCATGGCCTCGACGCGGAACAGCTGGAAGACCTCAGCCGCCAGGTTGGTTCCATTTCGCGGAGCATTCGGGAGACCGCAGAGGTGAGCCAAGAGGAGCGGTGGGAGCACAAGCTGGTGCTGGTGCCGGTATGGTTCCTGGCCCTCTCGGCCATGGCGTTCGCCTGGTTCAAACTCCGCGACCTACAGCGGTGAGCGTGCGATGCCGCCTGTGAAACCTCGCCGCTTTGCCCTGCCGCTGAGAATCATGGTGCAGTTGGGGGTTCTGGCGATCATCTTCGTGACCGTCTCGAGCGTGGCATTCATCGAGTACAGCGCGCAGCCAGTGTTCTGTACGAACTGCCACATCATGGAACCCTACTACGAGTCGTGGGCGGGTTCCTCGCACAACGACGTGCCGTGCATCAAGTGCCACTACGCCCCGGGCATCAAGGCCGAGGCCATGGGCAAGCTCCAGGCGGCCAACCAGGTGGTCAAGTACGTCACCGGCACGTATGGCCTCAAGCCGTGGGCGGAGATCGAGGACGCCGCCTGCCTGCGATCGGGGTGCCACGAACAGCGCAGACTCGAGGGGGTGGTCAGTTACGCCGGCGTTCGCTTTGACCATGCACACCACTTGGGCGAGCTGCGCCGGGGAAAGCAGCTCCGCTGCACGAGTTGCCACTCCCAGATCGTGCAGGGGGACCACCTCACGGTCACTCCCAGCACGTGTTTCCTGTGTCACTTCAAAGGCCAGCCGGCGGGTGAGGCAGTGGGAGGATGCATTGCATGCCACGTGTCACCCGAGCGCCTGGTGACGCCGGCTGGCGTGATCGTGGACCACCCGCAGTATGTCGAAGACCTCGTGTCCTGCGTGTCCTGTCACAACACGGTCACAGAGGGATCGGGCGCCGCGGAGGAGGCTCGCTGTTTCAACTGCCACAACGAACCGGAGCGCATCGCTCAATTCGAGAACACGACGTTAATGCACCGCGTTCACATCGCCGAGCGCAACGTCGAGTGCAACCAGTGCCACGTCCCAATGGAGCACAGGGTCGTGTCACTCGTTCCGACCTTTGAGCTCGATTGTGCCTCGTGCCACCGAAGCGTGCACGAAGCACAACAGCGACTGTATGCGGGCATCGGCGGCCACGGCACGGAGAGCATGCCAAGCTCCATGTTTCTGGCAAGGGTGTCGTGTCGCGGGTGTCACGAGTTGCGCACCGAGATTAGCGGTCACGAGCAGGTGAACCTGGCGGGCGAGGCCTCCTGCCTCTCGTGTCATGGCATCCGCTATGCCAATGTGCTGCCGTCGTGGCAGCAATCGATGGAGACGAAGCTCACCAGCGTCCAGCGAGTCGTGAACGGCGCCAGGCAAGCGCTTGGATCGGGCCCGGCATCCACCCGCGCGGCGGCCGACAGCCTGCTCGCGCTTGCGGCGGAGAACGTGGAGTTGGTCGAAGTGGGGAGGGGGGCGCACAACATCGGCTTCGCGGACCAGCTCCTCCGAGTGGCTCTGGATCTGACGGAGGAGGCCGTTACGACAGGGCGTCTCGCCTACACCGTCCCGAACGTGGATCTCGGACCGCCGGTGAGCGAGAACACGTGTCTCCAATGCCACACCGGGATTGAGCGGCGGGAGGTGCGGTTCGGTGGTGCGGCGTTCGATCACGAACGTCACGTGGTTCAGGGAGCCGTGGCGTGCACCGAGTGTCACACGGCGCTCGATGACCACGGACGCACAACCGTTACCGCATCGAGTTGCGCGTCGTGTCATCACAGCCAGACAGCGCCTCTGGACTGCGCCCAATGTCACGACGGCGGCGCACCGTCAGACACGTTCGCGCTGGCCACCGGCGACTTCCCTCACGGAGTGCACCGAGACGCGGACTTGGCGTGCGGGCAATGTCATACGGCGCCGACGATGAGCGCCAGCGACCTCCGGTGTGAAAACTGCCACGATTCCCATCACCAACCCGAGGTGACCTGCCTGTCGTGCCACCGGGGCGGAGCGCAAGACCGACACCCAGGAGCAATGGTCCACATGGCGTGCAACGCATGCCACGGGGCGAAGGCCGAGGGGATCGACACCTGGACCAGGCAAGTCTGCACGGCGTGCCACGCCGATCGCGTGGAACACAACGCGCCGGCGGACTGCGTCCTGTGCCACACCATCCCGCCGCTCGGTGGGAATGAAGCCGTCGCGTCGACGACGGCGCTCCACGACGTGGAGCCCAAAATCCTACTGGGGACCATGCACGCATGGTTAGATCGAGCGAGAACGCCACTGCCCTTGGGCGGTTTGCGATAGCAGTACCGGTTCTGGCCCTCCCACTCTTGATGGCCGGCGGGGCGCTGTGCGCGGCCGCCGGCCCCCTGACTGGTCAGGAGCCGCAAGCCGTGGCGTGTGAAAAATGCCACGGCGACCATGAATTTTTGTCCGGCTTTGTGGCCACGCCTGGGGAGCAAGCGGCCCTCTACGTTCCGGATTCCATCCTTGCCGGCACTCGACACGAGCAGCTCACCTGCACGGTGTGCCACACTACCTATGGCGAGGGCTACCCGCATGTGGGGCAGACAGTCACGCTGCCGTGCCAGGGTTGCCACCAGCAGGAAGGCGCCGATTGGGCGGCATCGATCCACGCCGTCGAGGAAGCAGAGGAGGACGCGCCAACCTGCGTGGGATGTCACGGTGGGCCGCGGCCCCACGAGATCTACTCCGCCGATGATCGCCGCGCACCCACCCACCCCCTCAACGTCACTGCCTCGTGTAGCCGCTGCCACGCCGATCCGGGGATCATTGGGTCGTACTTCGGGTCTGCGGAGGAGGCCCAGGCGCGGGTCGCCGTCGACCAGTATTACCGCAACGTGCACGGAGTGGCGCTGGCCCGGGCGGGACTCGCAATTTCAGCGGCGTGCAACGACTGCCACGGTTCCCACAAAATCCTACCGGGCAGCGACCCTGAATCCACCGTCCATCACGACAACGTTGTGGACACGTGTGGGAACTGTCATATCGGTATCATCGAGGTCTACGTGGCGGGATCGGCCCACGGATCCGCGTACCTGGCGCACGAGCCGGGTTCCAACGATGTCCTGGCGCCGTCGTGCGTCGACTGTCACACGTCACACCAGATGACCCACGCCGACGACCCAGAGTGGTTCCTCGGGATATCCGCCATGTGTGGCAATTGTCACGAGCATCTGTGGGAGACCTACCTTGACACGTACCACGGCCAGGTCACCGACTTGGGCTTTGGGCTCACGGCGAAGTGCAGTGACTGTCACACGGCCCACAACATGCGGCCTGCATCCGATCGAAGTTCCACGGTTTATCCGATGAACCTGGTCGACACCTGCGGTCGTTGCCATCCCGACGCAAACCTAAACTTCGTCAAGTACTATGCCCACGGCGACACGCACGACCGCCAACACTACCCCTTGTTGTTTTGGCCGTGGCTGCTCATGACAACGCTGCTCATAAGCGTGTGGGCGTTCTTCGGCGCCCACTCCATGATGTGGTTCTGCGGCGTGGCCATTGAGCGTGCGCTCCGCAGACGGGGGAAGGGGGGGCATCACTCATGAGGACGAAACTGGCGTCATCCGATCGAGGTGGCGGGCCGTATGTGTGGCGGTTCTCCCCGATCGAGCGGACGCTTCACGTGATGGTCATCGTCTCGTTCTTCGGTCTCGTGATCACCGGAACGCCTCTCCTGTTCTCGTACGCGCCGTGGGCTCGTGTGATGATCCGGCTGGTTGGGGGCTTTCAGGCCGCTGCCGTCCTCCACCGGGTATGTGCGGTCATCACGTTCGCGTACTTCTTCATCCATGTGGGCGATCTGACGTACCGTATCATTCGCAGCACCGACAGGACGGGGTTCTTCTGGGGACCGGATTCCATGGTTCCGCAGCCGAAGGACCTCAGAGACCTAATGGACAACTTCAAGTGGTTCGTGGGTCGTGGACCGAGGCCCCAGTTCGACCGGTTCACGTACATGGACAAACTGGATTATTGGGGAGAGTTCTGGGGCGTCGCGATCATCGGAGGGTCGGGGTTGGTGCTGTGGTTCCCTGCGCTTTTCGCGCTGTTCCTACCAGGGTGGATCTTCAACGTGGCGACGATCGTGCACGGCATCGAAGCGCTGCTTGCCTCCGGCGTCATCTTCACCATTCACTTCTTCAACGCCAACCTGCGGCCGGAGAAGTTTCCCATCGATGTCGTCATGTTCACGGGCCGCAGCACCCTGGCGTACATGAAGGAGGAGCACCCGCTGGAGTACCAGCGCCTGTTGAGCGAGGGCCGGTTCGAGGACGTGTTGGCGCCGTCGCCGTCGCCACAAATGTACCGCTGGTCGTTGGTGTTGGGGTTGATCGGTCTCAGTGTGGGGATCACGCTCATCGGACTGATCATCTGGGCGCTGTTCCAGTGGAGTCCATGAGGACATTGAGCCGGTCGCGCTAAAGAATCTCTCATTAAGAATTACCACTCTTTCCACCCTGTGTCCGTGTATCATGAGGTGGGATTTCATCGATGACTCAACGCGCCCTCGGCCACCGGCAATCGCCGAGGAGCGCTCCGGGAATAAATGACGACCGTCAACTTCGCTCGGCTACCGGCTGTTCTTTTCCGCCGGTCCTCCCGCCGACCCCTGGCCATGGGCCTAGGCCTCGCCGCAATCCTGCTGCTGTCATCGGAAGCCGCGGCGGCTCGCCAGAACGAAATGTGTCTCGCGTGCCACGCCAGTCCCGCCATGTTCGCGGGTTTGGAGAATGGGACCAGGTTCGTGGTCACACCCGACGTGTACGACGGGTCCGTGCATGGCGCCGCCGGGTTCCAGTGCGTGATGTGCCATCAGGGGATGGAATTCCCCCACCCGGACGAGCGACCGCGCGTCGACTGCTCCCTGTGCCACGCCCAACAGAACCGGCAGCACGATCAGTCGCTGCACGGGCAGGCAGAGGATCGCGGGGATCCGTTGGCGCCGGGGTGCGCCGACTGCCACGGGACGCACGACATTACCGCGCACGCCGACCCGGAGTCCCCGACGAACATCACGAACATCCCTTTCCTCTGCGGCGAGTGCCACCATGAAGGCACGCCGGTGTCCCGTGAGCGGAACATCCCGCAGGACAGCATTCTCGAGAACTATTCCCTGTCCATTCATGGCACGGGGTTTTTCGAGCAGGGACTGACCGTGACGGCGGTGTGCACCTCGTGCCACACGTCGCACCTCATTCTGCCCCATACGGACCCTCGGTCGAGCATCCATCGTGACAACGTGGCCGAGACGTGTACCGCGTGCCACGCTCGGATCGAGGAGGTGCACCGCCAGGTCATCGAAGGACGGCTGTGGGAAGCCGAACCTCACAAAATTCCGGTGTGCGTGGAGTGTCACTCGCCTCACGAGATTCGGAATGTCTTCTACGAGGCGGGCGCCGCCAACCAAGACTGCTTGTCCTGTCACCGTGATACCACGCTGACGATGGAGCGGGACGGGGAGACCGTCTCTCTCTACGTCAACGAGGTGGCGTACAACAGGTCTGACCACGCCGAGACCGCGTGCGCCCAATGTCACAGCGACGTCACGACCTCTCTGGTCCGGGCGTGCGAGACGTCGGTGGCATCGGGTGTCGACTGCAGTGTGTGTCATGCGGGGCCGGTCAGCGAGTACGAGCGGAGTACGCACGGTCAGCTGGTGGCCGAGGGCGACCCGGACGCTCCCACCTGTCAGGATTGCCACGGCAAGCACGAAGAGATGGACAAGGCGTTACCGGCGTCTCCGACGTTCCCGCGCAATGTGCCGGAGCTGTGTGCCGACTGTCACCGGCAGGGGGAGGTGGCGGCGGTACGGATCGCCGAGCAGCAGCCGGAGATTGTCCAGAGCTACGAGATGAGCATTCACGGCACAGGCCTGATGGAAAGCGGTTTGGTCGTGACGGCGACCTGTTCCAACTGCCACAGCGCTCACGGAGAGCTGCCGGCCTCGGATCCCCGCTCCACGGTGCACGAGGACAACGTTGCCGACACCTGCGGCAATTGCCACCACGGCATCGAAGAGGCGTTCAAGAACAGCGTCCACTGGTATGAGAACGGCGCTCCGGAGCGCGAGTACCCCGCGTGCAACGACTGTCATACCTCACATACGATCAGTCGAACGGACCGCGACGACTTCCGCCTCATGATGATGGACCAGTGCGGCAGGTGCCACGAGGACGAGGCGGAGACGTTCTTCGACACGTACCACGGCAAGGTCTCGCGTCTAGGGGACGATGCAGCGGCCAAGTGCTACGACTGCCACGGGACGCACAACATCCTCCCGACGTCGGAGCCCATGTCCACCCTGAGCCGGCGCAACATCGTCGAGACGTGTTCGGCGTGCCATCCGGGAGCCAACATCCGGTTCACCGGATATCTCACACACGCCACACACCACGACCCGGACCGGTATCCGCTGCTCTTCTGGGCGTTCCGGGCGATGACGACGTTGCTGGTGGCAACGCTGACGTTTGCGCTGTTGCACACCGCCGCCTGGCTGTGGAGACTGACTCGGACGCCGGAGGTGTGGGTGCGGCACCATCCGGCTCCAGGTGAGAAGGTCTACCGGCGGTTCAAGCGCTTCCACCGCAGGCTGCACCTGTTCATGTTGATCAGCTTCTTCACCCTGGCCCTCACCGGCATGGTGCTGAAGTTCTCCTACATGGGGTGGGCGCAATTCACGTCTGCCGCTCTAGGCGGCTTCACCACCACCGGCGTGCTGCATCGGGCGGCGGCGATTCTGCTCATCGGCGTGTTCCTGGTACATCTGTGGGACGTGTGGCGACAGCGGAAGGCCTCCGGGAAGACGTGGGTGCAGTTCATCTTCGGCCGGGACTCCACGATATTCAACTTGACGGACGTCAAGGAATTTGTGGGCTCCATCAAGTGGTTCTTCGGCAAGGGACCCAGGCCCAAATACGGCCGGTACACGTATTGGGAAAAATTCGACTACTTCGCCGTTTTCTGGGGAATGTTCATCATTGGGTCCACCGGACTCATCCTGTGGTTCCCCGAATTCTTTACCATGGTGCTCCCTGGGTGGATGGTCAACGTGGTCACGATCATCCACAGCGATGAGGCGCTCCTGGCGGTGGGGTTCATCTTCACGGTGCACTTCTTCAACACCCACTTCCGGTTGGACAAGCTGCCCATGGATACGGTGATCTTCACCGGCCGGGTGTCGCTGGAGGAGCTCAAACGTGACAAGCCCCGGGAGTACGAACGGCGGGTGGCGGATGGAACCCTGGACCAGTTCTTGGTCAAGGCGTACGACAAGAACAAAGAGCTGCGGTGGAAGGTCCTCGGCTTCACCGCGCTAGGCGTCGGCCTCACGCTGATCTTCCTGATCGTGTACTCCATGCTGTTCGGCTACCAGTAGGATCGCGGGGGGAGCGTGTGGGGTATGATTCTGCAGAGCGAATTGCCGTTGCTCGCATACGATTGGCGGAGATCGCGAGATGTGCGTACGTTGAGGTGAGAGATGCTACCGATTGTGTGACGTACGTCACATCCGGATCTCCCGCAGTGCGACGTTAGTCCGTCGAAGGAGTCGCAGCCCTCCTCTCGACTCACTCATCAACCCGAAGAGGAAGACCATGAGTAATGTCCGAGTGAGTGCGTCCATTGGAGTCCTTCTCCTGGTAGGGGTGGGCGCAATCCAGCAGGTGAACAAGCCACCCCCCGTGACGCATGACCTGGCGGGGCGCGACAACTGCCTGATGTGCCACACGGCGGGCGCCATGGAGCCCGTGCCCGACGTGCCGGCCAGCCACGCTGATCGGCCCAATGACACGTGCATGTGGTGCCACGCGGCAGACGCCGATATCCAGACCGCCGATCCGCCGGCCATCGCGCATGACATGGCGGGCCGCGACAACTGCTTGATGTGTCACACGCCCGGCGCCATGGAGCCGGTGCCCGACGTTCCGGCGAGTCACGAAGGCAGAGGCATCGAGTACTGCAGTATGTGTCACAAGCCGGCCGGGTAGGTTGTACAGGACGATAGGCCTCAGTGCACGGGTGGCGTGACCTCTTGGCACTGAGGCTCTGTTGTTCGCAGGAGGTCCTTCCAACGGAGTTTCACCGTGCGTGACTACAAAGCGCGGAACATCGACGGCAAGGAGGCTCGGCCCGAAAGTCTCATGATGAGCTACGGGTACGACCCGATGCTCTCAGAAGGTGCCGTCAAGCCCCCGATCTTCCAGACATCCACGTTCGTGTTCGAGAGCGCCGAGGCGGGCAAGGCCTTCTTCGAGGTCGCCTACGGTTTGCGGGCTCAGGGAAAGGCGGAGCAGCTCGGACTCATTTACAGCCGCCTCAACAACCCCGACCTCGAGGTGTTGGAGGACCGCTTGACCCTGTGGGACGACGCCGAGGCGTGCGCGGTCTTCGAGAGCGGGATGGCGGCGATCACCACGGCCCTTCTCGCCTTCGTCCGACCCGGAGACTTCGTAGTGCACAGCGAGCCGCTTTACGGCGGATCCGAGCATTTCCTCCGGAACATCCTGCCGGATTTCAATGTCACCCCGGTGGCGTTCACCGCCGGCCATCCCGTGGCGGAAGTGGAACAATCGATCCGGAGTCAGACGACAGGTGGGCGCGTGAGTGCCGTGCTGATCGAAACCCCTGCCAACCCCACAAACGCCCTCGTGGACATCGCGGAGGTCGTGAAGTTGGCGCAGTCGCTGAACGGGAACGACGACAAGCCCGTGGTGATGGTGGACAACACCTTCTTGGGACCCATGTGGCAGCACCCCCTCGAGCACGGGGCGGACCTGGTCCTGTACTCCGCTACGAAGTTCATTGGGGGGCACAGTGACGTCATCGCCGGCTCCTGTCTTGGACGATCGGAGCTGATGCAACAGGTGCGGTCCCTTCGGACGTTCATGGGAACGATGGCCGGCCCGTGGACAGGGTGGCTGTTGCTTCGCAGTCTGGAGACCCTCAAGATGCGGATGACGGCGCAGATGAAGAACGCCCGCTATGTGGTGGATTACCTGAACGAGCACCCCAAGATTCGCCGTGTCCATTACCTCGACTTGATGGACGAGGAGGACGAGATGTACCCCGTCTATCGCCGCCAATGCTTGGGACCCGGCTCCATGGTGGCGTTTGAGGTGGAGGGTGGGGAGCCCGGTGCGTTTCGGCTCCTCAATGCGCTGCAGCTCATCAAGCTGGCGGTCAGCTTGGGGGGGACCGAGTCCCTGGCCGAGCATCCCGCCACCATGACCCATGCAGACATTCCGGCCGCCGACCAGGAACGCATGGGCATCGGCCCGTCCATGGTTCGGCTGTCCCTCGGCGTCGAGCACTACGAGGACATCATCGCCGACCTGGAGCAGGCCTTGGCCGCAGTTTAGTTCTTGTTAAGTTCCCTTCATATTCGACTCACGTTTTTGCCATAGGAATCCGGCGTTCTTTAGGCGGGAACTGGGTTTCTTTTGGACCCCGGGGTAAGTCTTGGGGTCCTCATGACAGGCAGATACAAGAGGTGGTGTCGTGACAACCACGACGACGACGACGTGCCCCGGCTGCGGAAGTGCCTCGGCGGGGAAATTCTGTCAAAACTGCGGGGCTCCTCTGGGCAGCCCCACGTGTCCTTCCTGCAAAGCCACCCTGCCACCTGGCACCAGGTTTTGTCAGGAATGTGGAGCGGCGATCGGCGGGCCGGGACCGTCGGGGATCTCGGCTTCGGTGAGACCCTGGATCGTCGCAGGGGGCATCGCGGTGATCGTGGGCCTCGCGGCCGTCGTGTGGAGTTCGGGGGCCCGGCCGGCGGTCCAGCAGGCCAGCGTGGTCCCGGCCGCCCCGGTGGACTTCAGTGCCTTCACACCCCAGGCGAGAGCCGACACGCTGTTCAACACCGTCATGTGGGCCCACTCCGGGGGGGACCAGGCCAGCGTTTTTGCATATGCCCCGCAGGCGATCGCGGCGTACGCGGAGCTGGGCGTGACGACCGCGGATGCGCGTTATCACCTGGGGACGATCTATTCTGTGGCCGGGCCCATGGACATGGCGCTGGTCCAGGCCGATTCCCTGGAACTGACGTTTCCGGGCCATCTCTTCGCCGCGATGCTCCGGGGGAGTGTGGCGCGGGTCCGACAGGACACCGGGGCGTTGGACGAAGCGTACCGGACTTTCCTCGCGAACTATGATGCGGAGATCGCGGCGGGAAGGTCCGAATACCGGGATCACGCGGGCTCGGTCAGCGGGTTCTTGACGGAGGCCCGCGAGGCCACCGGACAGGGTGGATAGAGGTTTTCACCGCAAGCAGCGGCGGTAGCCGCGGGGCATCATGACAATACTCGGACAACTGGCACTCGGGCTGGGGTTTCTTCTCGCCATTTGGGGAACGGCCGTCGGTGCCGTCGGCGGCCACACCGGTCGATGGGAGCTGGTGCAAAGCGCCCGGCGCACCGTGTACGCCCTCTTCGGGGTGATGAGCGTGGCATCCCTCGCCCTCCTGGTGGCGTTGCTCAACCGGGACTTCAACGTCGAATACGTCTGGCAGTACACCAGCCGGCAATTACCCACGGTGTATACCCTCGCCGCCTGGTATGCCGGGCAGGCCGGCAGCCTGCTTTTTTGGGCGTTCGTCCTCACGGGGTTTGCCGCCGCCGCGGTCTGGTTGACGCCCCGCCGTTACGAGCGCCTGATGCCGTACGTCGGCGCCGTCACGTGCGCCGTGGCGTTGTTCTTCATCGCCGCGATGCTGTTCTCGGCCAACCCGTTCCACCGGCTTCCCTTCACGCCGGCGGACGGCAACGGGCTCAACCCCCAGTTGCAGAACCCGGGGATGGCGATCCACCCGCCAATGCTCTACCTCGGCTATGTCAGCATCACGATCCCGTTTGCATTTGCCGTGGCGGCGCTGCTGACGCGCCAATTGGACGCCACGTGGATTCACGCCATCCGGAAGTGGACGCTGCTGTCGTGGATATTCCTGTCGATCGGGATCACGCTCGGCATGTGGTGGGCCTACGTCGAGTTGGGTTGGGGAGGGTATTGGGCGTGGGATCCGGTGGAGAACGCCAGCTTCCTGCCGTGGTTGACCATGACGGCGTTCCTCCACTCGGTGATGGTTCAGGAAAAGCGCGACATGTTGAAGAAGTGGAACGTGATCCTGATCGCGTTGAGCTTCATGCTATCGATCTTCGGCACGTTCATCACACGAAGCGGCATCATCTCCAGTGTCCACTCGTTCACGCAGTCGAATTTGGGCTATTTCTTCCTCGTGTTCCTGATCCTCGCGGCGGGCTTTCTGGTCTGGTTGTTCTGGTCGCGGCTGCCGCTGCTGGAGTCGAAGGGTCATCTCGAAAGCATGGTGTCGCGGGAAGCGAGCTTCCTGTTCAATAACTTGCTGCTGGTGGGAATGGCGTTTGCCATTCTCTGGGGAACGATGTTCCCGATCATCTCCGAGTTGGTGCGCGGAACGCAGGTGACCGTCGGGCCGCCCTTCTTCAATCGCGTCAACTTCCCCATCGGGATCGCGTTGCTGGCGCTGACGGGAATCGGGCCCCTCATTGCGTGGCGCAAGGCGAGTCCCAGGAATCTCCGGAGGCAGTTCACGATTCCCACGGCGGTGGCCCTCGCGTGTGGCGTGATCTTGATCGTGCTGCAATTCGGGGATTTCTACGCCGGGATGGCGGTGACGCTCGGCCTGTTCGTCACAGTCGCCGTCTTACAGGAGTTCTGGCGCGGAGTGGGAGCGCGGCATCGGCTCCACGGTGAGAATTACGCACTGGCCCTGGCGCGGTTGGTGGGTCGCAACCGCCGGCGCTACGGTGGGTACGTCGTGCATATCGCGATCGTGACCTACTTCATCGGGTTTGCCGGAACGGCGTTCCGCACCGAGCTGCGGGCGACGCTGGACCCGGGGCAGAGCACGACAATGCAGTCCCCGTACGGTCACGAGTACACGTTCACGCACGTTGGAGTTTCCAACTTCAGGGCGGTGAACCGCATCGTCCACGCAGCCACGTTGGAGGTGACGCGGAACGGTGAGTCGATCGGCTTGATCCGCAGCGAGAAGCGGCAACACTTCAGCTGCAGCGTTCCGGTTTCGCCCTGCCCCTTGGGGTCGGAGACTCCGAGTTTTCAGCCGTCGACGGAGGCAGGGATTCGCAGTGACCTGCGCGAGGACGTGTATGTCGTGTTTGCAGGCGTGGCTGAGGGAACGGAGTCTGCGGTGTATCAGTTCACGCTGACGCCGCTCGTGTGGTGGATCTGGTACGGGGGTGTGCTGTTGGTGGTGGGAGGTGTCATTGTCATGTGGCCGGGTGGCGGTCCGTCGCGGCAGTCGCCCCGTCGGGCCATCGAAGGATACAACGTCAAGCTCGTTGGTGAGAAGGAAGAGATGACGGCGTAGTCGCCCTCCATCTTGCGGATAAATCGAAAGGCTGTTGAGAAGTGCTGGAGCTCGTTACTGGAATCATCGTTGCGATCATCGCGCTCGTAGTGGTTTTAGAACCCTTGCTCAGGACTGGCACGCCCGGCGCCCCTGCACCTGCTCTCGCGGATGACGAGGACTTCTTCGACGTGGAAGAGTCCGGGTCGGCCAAGATCCTAGCATTGCTCGCGTTGCGCGAGATCGAGTTCGATCTTGCCACCGGCAAGCTGTCGGAGTCGGATTACGCCTCACTCAAGCATAAGTATTCCCAGTCGGCGCTGTCCGCCATCAAGGAGGAGCGAGCGTCGGAAGCTGCCACACCGGTTTCGGATGGCACCTCTCCCGATGCCGAGGCCCTAATCGCCCAGGCAAAGTCTCAGCGGTCCGACGCGTGTCCCACCTGCCGACAAGTTCTCGAGCCGGGGGCGGTGTTCTGCTCCCACTGTGGACGGTCCCTGGTCGAGGCGAATGCGTCACCGCGCTGCTGGGGGTGCGGCGCGGACCGATCGTTGGACGCCAAGTTCTGCGGCGAGTGTGGGGCGCAGTTCTCGGAGGAAGTCTCCCCGGTATAGGCCCCGTCCCTCCGGCGAGGTCTTTCGAAGGGGCTTCGGCCGGCTAGCGGCGGCCGAGCTCCGGCGTGGCCCGGCACTCCGTGACCCGCAACACACCGGTCTACTCGTTCCAATCACAGAGCCACCCGGGTTTCTGGTGCTACTATGGTGCCCCGTCAGTCGTCGAAGCAGCGACGACCTGACGAAAACATCGACGTTATAGGAGTGCACCATGAAGAAATATTTGACACCGGCGCTGGCGCTGAGCGCTCTGATGCTTGGGGCGTGCAACGACAGTTTGGGGCCGGGAAACGTATCTGAGGAGGATCGGGAGGACATCCTGGTGACGCTGGAGGAATCGGGGTTCTTCAGCGACGGGTTTGGGGTGGAGGGGGTCAGCGAGCACGTGGTGGCCTATCTCGACGGCGACGCCGCGCCCCGGGTGTGGGGCCGCCGCCGCGGCATGCCGGTCAGCCGCGTGATCGAGGTGACCTTCGACCGTGAGACGGGGACCGCCACAGCCACGAAGACGGTGAACTTCGAGGGTGAGTTCCTGGTCCGCCTGGACGACGGCTCGATTTCATCGAAGCCGCTGAACGAGCAGCTCACGCAAAGTGCCCTCTTGGAGCGGCTGGCCGAGGACCGCGTCAACGACCGGACCGGCCGGCGGAGTCGCTGGCAGCTGTTGGAGATCAGCCCGAAGGAGTTCCGGGCGATCGACGAGACCATGCGTACCGTCAGAATCGAGCAAGTACGTATCGTGGTGAACGGGGAGACGGTGCTCGACATCATCGACCCGGCGGAACGCCTTCCCGTCGAGCGGGGTGGGGTGGCGCTGTTGAGCGAGGGGGACGAGGTCTCGGTGTACGCCGACGTGGCGAACACGACGGATCTGGAAGAGAGCCAGACATATGTGTTCCTCCACGTGGCGCACGCGCGACAGGATGCCGTAGGGTGGCGGCGCTTGATGATGGAGTACAGCGAAGACCTGGGCGAGTGGGTGGCGCACTGGGTGGTCCGTCACGCGGGCCGGGAGTTTGTGATGGTCGATGCGCTGGACTCAAGGTCGTTCGAGCCCGAAGGAGAGTACCGGGCGAACATCTGGGGCCTGCCGTATCGTGTCGGCGAGACGGACGCGGCGCGGGTCGACTGATAGCACTTTCCGGGCAATCAGAAAGGGCGGCTCTTTCGAGCCGCCCTTTTTTAGAACTCGAACTCCTCCATGCGCTGCAACCCGATTCTCAGGGGTATCGCCGTGGCGGCGACGCACAGCGCCACCACGCCGACAAACGCCAGTATCATTGAAATCGTGATCCGCACCTCCTCTCCCCGGAAGACGGCACTCATATAGCCGTACATGGGGATGGCCTCGAGGACGATCACCCCCGCGACCAAGGCGATGGTCGTCATCATGAAAACCAGACCGCCGAACGAGGTGGGAATCTGTGCCGCGTTTTCCGTTTCGAACTGCGGATACAGGGCCCCGAAGCCCAACGCGAGGGCGCTGATGGCCAAGGTGAGGAGGAGGATCGTGGCGACACCGAGGACCATCATGAACGGCGTAGCCCGCAGCAGAACGTTCGTGAAGATCGTGATGATCAGCGCCAGGACCAACAAGGGAACGGTTCCGATCCAGTATTTCGACCACAACAGGGCGCGGAGGTCGAGCGG
The DNA here is from genome assembly GCA_039588255.1 of Gemmatimonadota bacterium. Taxonomy (GTDB): domain Bacteria; phylum Gemmatimonadota; class Gemmatimonadetes; order Gemmatimonadales; family GWC2-71-9; genus B3T1B10. Next base: position 15,294 of record JBDHAF010000029.1, read on the forward strand.
ACTCGACCGGAGCAGCCACATCTGGCGTCCCTCGAGGGAAATCGACGGGAAGATGAACCGTGCGGCGATGGATGCCAGGACAAAGCCCGCCAGGCCGAGATTCAAGAACGAAATAACGGACACGAGAAAGAAGGGAACCTGCTCACCGCGGAACAGGGGCAGCGCTCTGATGTTGAACAGGTAGATCACGACGAGGACGCCCAGGAGGATGAGCTGGCTCCACTGGGTGGTATCCCGAAAGAACAGCTTCAGGTCCTTGATGATGAACTCCCGCTTGGCCACCGTCAGCCGTCGGACCAGCGGATCGAGAATTGCCTGCCACACCCAACCTTTGACAAAACGCTCGGCCCCTTCCTGCGCCTTGGTGAATCCGGTGGGGTAGAGCGCGCGATGGAGCAGGGCACCGAACACGATGAAGGCAGCCGCAGTGCTCCAGAGGAGGAAGAGCGGAAGGATATCGAACGGCCCCACCAGAAATCCCATGAAGCTGTTGGTCGCCCACTCGCTCGGCAGCAGTGGTGAGGTCGGAGTGCGCAACAGCGTGATGAAGTCCAGGAGGCTCTGAAAGCCCTCGGGCCGGGCCAGCTGTTCGGGCCGGATTATCCGGAACAGCAGCACCAGCCCACCGGCGGCGCCGATCGTGATGATCGAGAGAATGTCCCGGGTGCGCCTCGCGGGAAACACGTTGACGAGGGTGAGGGTGATGGCGCTCCCGATCACCGTCGGGACGATGAGCAGCGGAAGGAACACGGCGATCGTGAACGGTGCAAAGAACCAGCCACCGTCGTAGACCACGCCATACGCCGCGAAGATGGGCACGGCCATGAGGGCCACCATCCACGAGCTGTGCACCAATGTCTCGCCGAGCTTGGCCAAGTACAGGTGCAGCCAGTCGACCGGAGAGGACGCCAGCAGGTCGAGGTCCCTGGCGAGGAAGAACGACGAGAGGGCCGTGATGACGTTGGAGAGCAACAGGATCGCGAGAAACGACAGGAGCACGAGGCCCAAGAGCTTGCCGGCGAGGAGAGGGCCGATTTCCTCGACACCCCGGAAATACCTCAGCACGCGGAACAGCACGCCGAAGATCATCAGCCAGAACAGCAGTCCGACGGTGCCGAGCAGTAGGGCGCGGCTCCCCCGACCCTTTTGCGCCGACCGAGTTCTGGCGAGGGCCGTGCGCCACTTGGGTGAAATGATGAGTGGGAGGGCGGTGGTCCCCACGCTCAATCCCCCAACACCGCCGCGAGCTCCCGCATGGCGGCACCCCCCGTGAGTTTCAAGAACAACTCTTCGAGCGTGGCGTCTCCGGCGGAGGTCTGTTCCCGCAGTTCGGCCATCGTGCCCCGTGTGACGACGACCCCGTTTTGGATGATCGCGATGCGGTCACACATCGCCTCTGCCACCTCCAGGGTGTGGGTGCTCATGAGTACGGTGCCGCCCCGGTCGACGAACTGCCGGAAGATGTCCTTGAGGAGGCGCGCCGCCTTGGGGTCGAGGCCCACCATCGGCTCGTCCACCACGATGCACTCGGGTCGGTGAATCAACGCGCTGGAGATGATCAGCTTCTGGCGCATGCCATGGCTGTACGATTCAACCAGTTCATGCTTCCACAACGACAGCTCGAACACCTCGAGCAGCTCGTCAATGCGCTTCTCCACCACCACCCCATCCTGGTGATAGAGCCCCGCCACGAATCGGAGGAATTCGGCTCCGGTGAGCTTCTCGTATATGAACGGGCGGTCCGGGATGAATCCCAGTCGAGCCTTGGCGGCCATGGGATCGGCGATCACGTCGTCGCCGCCGAGCCAAATGCGACCGGCGGTGGGCCGCATGATGCCGGAGATCATGCGCAACGTGGTTGTCTTCCCGGCGCCGTTCGGTCCCAGAAAGCCGAACATCTCCCCGCGTGGCACGTGGAGGTCGATGTTGTTGACCGCCACAAACTTGCCGTAGCTCTTGGTGAGCCCCTCCAGTCGAATCATGGACGACTCCCGGTGTCGACGACGTCGAGAGACAGTCGTCCGATCAGGCGAATGAGCTCGGCTTGACGGGCCAAGCCGCCGATGGTGAAACGGAGATGTGACGCGTCGGCGGGAAACTGTCCGAACGTCGGATCCGTCGCCACCCACTCACCGAGATAGACCTCGGGCCAGGCGTGATAGTAGAAGCTGCCCCGGGCGTGCACGAGTCCCGCCGCGGTTCGCGCCGGAAGCCCTATGGACCGGGCCATGGCGACGAAGAGGATGGCGTGCTCGTTGCAGTCACCGCGTCGCGTTTCGAGGACCTCGACGGCGCTGGGGACACTGATGGTGATCTCCTTGTCGAGCGCTTCGTACACCCACTCGGTCAGGAGGCGGGTGACGGTCACCGGGTCGCGGGTCCCGTCGATGACCTGACGCGCCTGCGCTTGAATCCGCGGGTCCTCCGACTGCACGAGAGGTTCCGGGGTGACGTACCTGTAGAGAGCCGGGTCGGAATACGTGTAGCCGCGCCGTGGCCGCGTGGGCCGGAGGCGCCAGCCCAGATCGGGAAGCTGGGACAAATCCTCCTTGGTCACAATGAGCGTGTCACCCGAAAGTTCCTGCCGTCCTCCGACGAGATCGAATCCCTCGGTCTCGATGCCCCCGAGGACGACCCGCAATTCCCCACGCTCCGTCGATAGGTCCACGTTCGACGCGATGGCCGTTTGCTGAATGATGTCGCCGGCCGCGAATTCCGCGATGGAGAGACTCCGGTCCCGATTCCTAAAGTTGTTGAACGCCAACTCGAAGGCGGACCGCTCGATCGTGAGACCCAACGGCGAGGACGCGCTCACGATCCGACCGAGGTGGTCGATCCATGCGTCCACCGAAATGCCGTTCACCTTCTGTTCGACTCTCCACGCAGGCACCGTGTCCCAGCGTGCCGCAACCCATTCCATCGAGGTGGAATCGAACGCGGCGCTGTCGGGGATGAGCAGGATCGAGTCGTTCACGATGTCGACCGACACGTCGCTGTTCTGGAGCAATAGCGGGTCGAACGTTCGGATGGAGTAGCTCTTTCCGATTTCGGGCTCGCCGCCGAACACCAGCCGGAGCGGCATGTAGACCGGGAGGATCACCGGCTCGTCGAGAGGCACGCGGACCTGCTGCCGGCTGTCGGCGCTCTCGAGCTCGATATTGAGCAAGGTGTCGCCGGACACCTCGCCGGATGCAGTAAACCTGCCGGCGTCGCCGGTCAGCCCGGCGACGAAGGTCTGAAGCCGGAGCGTATTGCTGAGCACGGCGGTGGTCCGCGCCTCCACCCGTTGCACGGTTCCCAGCGCAGGGATCTCCAGCGAGAGGCGGTCCTCGACCAAGAGTCCCTCCGGCACGGTGTCCACCGTGTTGGACGCGAAGCCCACCGGGACGCCGCCCATGGACACCGTATAGTACAAGGCGCCTGGCTCCACCGTTCGAACGGCGTCGTCGAGCACGGCTCCGCCGCCTGATTGGGTCTGCCGCGACACGAGCCACCCCAGGGCGACGACCCAGCTGGACAGGATCAATCCAGCGACGACTTTCCGGTTCACTGCTCCCTCACGCGCAACAGATTCTCGAACACAGTTTTATCCTCATCCGTCTCCACCACGATCGTGACTTCAGAAGGAAACCCTTCGGTCGGTAAATGGCTGTGCAGCACGTCACATATGATCTCGGCCGAATCTTCCAAAGCGAGGTTTCCGGGGCCGGTGCCCAACGGCGGGACGGCGACGGCCCGAAACTGCCACGCTGCGGCTTGTTGCAGGGTGCTCACCATTGCACGTCGGACACCGCTGCGGGACACCTGTTCCGAGGCGCTCCGTATGATAGCATGAATGACGAATTCCGAGGGGAGGTCACCGCCTGCGGTGACTGTTGCGGCGCCTACGACAAGGGGGGCTCGCGTCTCGAGCTGCTGCTGGAACCGGGGTCCGCCGATGCGCTCTAGCTGCCGCTGGGCAGCGCTGGCGGGCTCCAGCGTTTCCGTGGCAGGTCGAACCACCGCGTCCACTTCGACGGACGCGAGGTCGTCGACCACCACATCAATCACCTGCCGGCGAGGTCCCGGGAGCGGCGGTACATCTGTTGGGCGTCCTCGGGACGGTTCAAGCGGTCGTAGATGATCCCCAGGCCGTAAAACGCTTTTCCATTATTGGGGACCAGCTCCACGGATCGCTGGTATGCCTGGAGGGCACCGTCGAGGTCGTCCACGTGGTTCAGGGCGTCACCCAGGTACGTGTAGGCAGTGGCTCGACTCGAGTCCAGCTCGATCGATCGCCGCAGGTGAGGCAAGGCCTCCGTCCACAGCCCTCTGCGCGACATAAGGAGGCCGAGGTTGAAATAGGCCTCCGCGTTCGTGGTGTCGAACTCGAGGGCCAGGCGGAGATCCGCCTCCGCCTCCGCATAGCGCCCGAGGGAGCCGAGCACGCCGCCGCGATTGACCAAAACTTGCGGGTTGTTCGGCTCCGCGTTGAGGCAGAGCCTCAACTCGTGGAGGGCCTCCTCGTGGTCACCGTTTTGGTCCAGCAGCAGGGCGAGGTTGTTCCGGGCTTTGACATGGTGCGGCACGATGCTCAGCAGCTCGCGGTAGATCGCGATGGCGCGGCGGTTCTCTCCTTGGGCGTGGGCCTCCCGGGCGGCGTTGTACAACAGGTCCTCTGCCGAAGGCTCCTGCGGAGCCGCCATCTCCGGGTCGGCAGCGGGCTCTTCGTCGTGGCCTCGGTCCTCCTGTCCGGCCTGCTCCGTCGTGGCCTCGCCGTCTGCTTCGTCGCTTGCCACCACTTCCTCGTTGTCTTGGGCGATCTCGAAAGGTAGGTCGATTCTCTCAGGTTTCTGGTTATTCATCATCCCCACGATGGGCTCCTCCGGAGGGATCGTGGAAGTGAGTGTGGGCTCAGCCACGGCCGTCGGGTGGCTCTGGCGGTTCGCCTGCTCCACGGCTTTCCGACGACGGTACCGGTTGTGATGTGCCGTGCGCTTCATCCCTGGCTCGCCTCGACAGTGGAGGTTTCTCGGTTTACCCAGTTGAGATAGGCGTCCAACCCCGCTTCCACAGGGAGTGCCAGCAGCTCTGGCACGTCGTACGGATGGCGGCGCGCCACCGCGGCTTCGAGATCGTGCCAGCGTTCCCGACGGGTTTTCAGGAGCACCAGCGTTTCGGATTCTTCGGTGACCGCACCTTCCCAGCGGAAGATCGAGGTTGCCCCGACCATGGTACCGCACGCGACGACCCGATCCTCCACCAGCCCTCGAATCAGCCCGCGGGCTTCTTTTTCGCCGCCAATCGTCGTCAGAACGACGAGGTGAGAGCTCGGACTGGAAATCTCTCCCGGCATGCGACGATGGGTCTTTCTGCGTCGTTCTATCAATGAGTGCAATACATCGGGGGACCCAAAGTACGGAACCCTTGGCTCGATTGCAAGAATGGCGAGCGCGTAGGACGGTTGACCGCCGATTCACTCTTCGCCTAGCTTCACAGGCTATGGCAAAAGAGCACCTCGTCGTGCGGGGAGCCCGCGTGCACAACCTGCGGAACATCTCCGTCGAGATCCCACGCAACCGCCTCACGGTCGTCACGGGGTTGTCGGGTTCCGGCAAATCCTCCTTGGCGTTCGACACCATCTATGCCGAGGGACAACGCCGATACGTGGAGTCCCTGTCAGCCTACGCCCGCCAGTTTCTGGGGCTCATGGAGAAACCGGACGTCGACGTCATCGAAGGCCTGTCGCCGGCAATATCCATCGAGCAGAAGGCCGGCGGGCACAATCCACGCTCGACGGTGGGCACCGTCACGGAGATCTACGACTACCTGCGGCTGCTCTGGGCTCGTGTCGGGACGCCCCACTGCCCCAACGACGGGTCCCCCATTCGACGGCAGAGCCCCTCCCAGATCGCCGAAGCGGTTCTGGCGTGGCCGGAGGGGACCAAGATCGAGGTCGTCGCGCCCCTCGTCCGGGGCCGGAAGGGTGAATTCCGAGAGCTGTTCGAAGGAGCGCTGAAACAGGGGTTCGTGAGGGTTCGGGTGGACGGTGAGATGTTCGATCTCGCCAGCCCGCCCCGGCTCAACCGGCGCCAGGCCCACGACATCGGCTTGATCGTCGACCGGCTGGTCGTGCGGGCGGAAGACCGCAGTCGTCTTCACGATTCCATCGAGACGGCCTTGCGGTCGGCCGACGGACTCGTCGAGGTCCTTCGCTATGGGACAACCGGCCGCGGAGCGGGTCGGTCGGTGCTCTACTCCGAGCAGTTCGCCTGCGCCAAATGCGGCTACTCCCTCGCCGAGCTCGAGCCGCGACAGTTCTCGTTCAATTCCCCGTTCGGGGCGTGTGAGGAGTGCGGCGGGCTCGGGACCACGCGGGTGGTGAGCCCGGAGTTGGTGCTCGCCGATCCGTCGATCTCCATCCTCGAAGGGGTCGTGCTGCCGTGGGGCGAGCCATCGGGGTATCTCCGCAAGAACGTCATTCCGGCACTGGCCAAGGCGCTGAATTTCGATCCGGCGAAAGCCTGGAGCGGCTATCCCGCCCGGGTCAGCAAGGCCTTGCTGTACGGCGTTCCCGGGCGTGCGTTCGACTTCCGCTACGGCAGTGGACGCTCCAAGGGCACCTACCGGACCGAGTGGGAGGGGATCCTCAAGAACGTCGAGCGGCGTTATCAGGAGACGTCGTCGGACGCGGTGCGAACCCAGCTCGGCGAATACATGACCGAGCAGCCGTGCCCTGTGTGTCACGGGAGCCGGCTCAAGCAGGCCAGCCTGTGCGTGACCGTCCACGGACGCAGCATCGGTGACGTGCTGGACGAGTCGGTGGACGCGGCGCTGGCGTTCTTCGAATCCGTGCCGGTGCGGGCGGCGGGAAACGGCTCGAGTGGCGCGTCCGGGGCCGACCCCGTCGATGCGGACATCGCCGGGCCCGTTCTCAAGGAAGTCACCGACCGGCTCCGCTTTCTCCTGGATGTGGGCCTGGGGTATCTGACGTTGGGCCGCTCGGCGACCTCGCTCTCCGGTGGTGAGGCGCAGCGGATCCGCTTGGCCACCCAGATCGGCAGTCGCCTGGTGGGCGTGCTCTACATCCTCGACGAGCCGTCGATCGGACTCCATCCCCGGGACAACAAGCGGCTGCTTCGCACCCTCACCGGGCTCCGCGATCTCGGCAACACCGTGATCGTCGTGGAGCACGACGAGGAGACCATTCGGACGGCCGACTACCTCATCGACCTCGGACCCCGGGCGGGACGCGATGGAGGGGAGGTGGTGGTCGCCGGCGAATTGGCCGACGTGCTCGGACACAAGACGTCGCTCACGGCTCGCTACCTGCGCGGCGATTTGCGCATCGCCATTCCGTCGGCCCGGAGGGAGTCGGGCCGCCGGCGGCGCATCACCGTTCGGGGCGCCCGGCAGCACAATCTCAAGAACCTGGACGTCGACGTTCCCCTGGGGGCCTTCGTGGCGGTCACGGGGGTGTCGGGCTCGGGAAAATCCACGCTGGTCACCGACACGTTGTATCGGGCCCTCGCGCGGCAGTATTACCGCAGCAAGGTGTTGCCGGGAGACCACGACACGATCGAGGGCTTGGATCAACTCGACAAAGTCCTCGACATCGACCAGAGTCCCATCGGACGGACACCGCGATCGAACCCAGCCACCTACACCGGGTTGTTCACACCCATCCGCGAACTGTACGCCCAGCTAGGAGAATCGAAGATTCGGGGGTACGGGCCGGGCCGGTTCTCGTTCAACGTCAAGGGCGGCCGGTGTGAGTCCTGCCAGGGAGACGGATTGGTCAAGATCGAGATGCACTTCCTCCCAGACGTGTATGTCCAATGCGAAGTGTGCAAGGGACGTCGCTACAACCGTGAGACGTTGGACGTGCGGTACCGGGGAAAGTCCATCGCAGAGGTGTTGGAGATGACCGTGGCGGACGCCCTGGAATTCTTTGAGAACCAACCCCGGATTCGCGCGAAACTGGAAATCCTGAACGACGTGGGCTTGGGATATGTGCACCTGGGGCAGAGTGCCACGACGCTGTCGGGCGGCGAAGCCCAGCGGGTCAAGCTCGCCACCGAGTTGAGCAAGCGGGACACGGGTAGGACCCTCTATATCCTCGACGAGCCGACTACGGGCCTGCACTTCGAGGACGTGCGGCTGTTGCTGAACGTGCTCCACCGTCTCGTGGACAAGGGCAATACGGTCGTCGTCATCGAGCACAACCTCGACGTGATCAAGACGGCGGATTGGGTGATCGATTTGGGCGTCGAGGGAGGGGAGAAGGGAGGGTATGTCGTTGCGGAAGGAACCCCCGAGTCGGTCGCCAAGGTGAAGCGTTCACACACCGGTCGATTTCTCAAGAGAGTGTTGTCGAACCGGTCCTGAAGCGTATTGTCGAACCACCGTATACATTGAATGTCCGCTCCTGACACCTCTCGGCTCCGCGGTCGTACGGAAGAGGGACCCGGGTCCGAACTGGAGGCGCTGTCGTGGATCCTTTCTTGATGATCGTCCCGTTGGCCGGCATGGCAACCGGCGTGATTATCGCCGTCGGTTTCTTCAAGACGGTACGACACTTGATCGACAGGAAACTCTCCCGTGGGGGCGACGCGGAACTCCAGGGAGAGATCGCCGACCTTCACGCCAGGATCGAGGCGCTGGAGCGGGACCAGGGGCGCGTCGAGGAACTGGAGGACCGTCTCGACTTTGCGGAGCGGCTGCTGGCCCGGGCGAACGAAGGCGGCGTACAGAATCTTCCTGGAGGTCGGTGACATGCCGGATGAGGTCTTTATCATCGTCATGGCGTCCCTTGGATCGGTTACGCTTCTCGGCTTCGGGGTCCTCCGCACCATCAGCTCGCATCTGGCCCGGAAGTTGAAGGCCCAGCAGGGTGGGGAAGGGTCGGAGCAGGTGCTGGTGGAGCTGGAGGAAATACGGTCTCGGCTGGAGGGGTCAGAGGAGTTGCGGGACCGGATGGGGGACATGGAGGAGCGTCTGGAATTCACCGAGCGGATGCTGACTGAGAGCAAACGACGGGACCAGCTTCGTGCGGAACCCTGACGCGGGCGAGGCGGACTGAATGGAAGAAGAGCTGGCGGTATTTTTCATTTTCGGTGGCGGTGCCGCGTTCCTCCTGGCCATCTCGCCCATCGGGAGGGCGATCGGGGACCGGATCCGCGGCAAGGGACTTGGTGGAGGAGCCGACGAGCGGGTGAGGTATCTCCAAGAGGGCCAGGAAGCCCTGCTGGAGGAGGTCGAGGGCCTGCGGCACGAAGTGGGCGAACTCCAAGAGAGAGTTGACTTTACGGAGCGGCTCCTGGCCCGCAACCAGGGCCAGGGGCAACTGCCAGACTCGCCTGACGTTCACAATTGAAACATTCCGCGGTGACCGGCGTATTACTGTTCAGGATTCCGAATTACCGAACAGACCTTTGACCGTCCCAGGCCGACCACTCGTGCGGCGTTCGGTTGCACGGAGCCCGTCGGGGAGGTTAGGCTGACTGAGTCCGCAGTCCGCGGTGGCTCATGAGGTGTTTCGGAGGTTGAAGTCTCTTTTCTCGGAGGCAAGGAATGGCGAGTCGCGATGACCTCGAGAGTTTCATCAGCCGGCTGGATGACACCGTAAGCAGCGAAGAGGTCGAAACCGGCATCTGGGTCCTCACCCCAGGGGACGACAACGTCCCCATCGTGGTGAGCTTCGACCCACCGGTAGTCGTGTTCCGGGTCAGGGTGATGGATTTGCCGCAAGCCGGATCGAACCGGAACGAGCTCATGCAGAAGCTGTTGGAGTTCAATGCTGAGGGGTTGGTGCACGGATCCTACGGCATTGAGGGAGCGCAGATCGTCCTCACGGATGCGCTGCAGCTCGAGAATCTCGATTTCAACGAGTTCCAAGCAAGTTTGGATTCGATAACCTTGGCGCTGGCTTCGCACATGTCGGCCCTCGCGCCGTTTCAGGAGTAAGGGTCATGGGGATCTTTGATCGCCTGGGGACACTGCTCAAGTCGAACATCAACGATCTGATCAGTCGGGCGGAAAACCCGGAGAAGGTGCTGAATCAGCTGATCTCCGACATGCGGAGCCAGCTGGCCAAGGCCAAACAGGAAGTGGCTTCCGCGATCGCGGACGAGAAGAAGCTGAAAGCCCAGGTCGAGAAGGAGAAGAAACAGGCCGAGGAGTGGCAGCGGCGGGCGATGCTCGGCGTGCAGCAGGGCCGGGACGACCTGGCCAAACAGGCGTTGATGCGTCACAACGAGCACATGCAGTCCGCCCAGGCGATGCACGAGACGTGGCTCCGGCAAAAAGCGGAGACCGAATCGCTCAAGTCGTCCCTGCGGAGTCTCAACGACAAGATCGAAGAGGCCAAGCGCAAGAAGAACCTCCTGGTGGCGCGGCAGAAGCGGGCGGAAGCGACGCAGCGGATTCAGAGGACGATGTCGTCCATGTCGGACCAGAGTGCCTTCGACCACTTCGAGCGGATGGCAGCCAAGATCGAGGAGGTGGAGCGCAAGCAGTTGGCCGCGGCGGAGCTCTCGGAAGAGCTCACCGGAGACAACCTGCAGCAGGAGTTCGAGGCGTTGGAGTTCGACGGCAGCGCCGACCAGCAGCTGCTGGAGCTCAAGAAGCAAATGGGAATGTTGGCGCCAGGTGAGGCCGGGGAGCGGCTGCAGCTCACGGACGGTGACGATGACGTGCAGGACGCGGAGATCGTGAAAGAGGAGGAGGGGGAGGCGGAGGCGGAGGCCTAGGCCGCCGAATGAGTTGGCGATAGGCGGTCGACCGAGAGGTCGGCCGCTTTTTTTTATATGGGGTGGTAGACCGGTGCAGGGCCACCTACCTTCCCCCACCATGAGTCTTCGCCTGTACAACACGCTCACGAGGAGCATCGAGCCGTTCGAGCCGCTGGCGCCGCCCAGGGTCACGATCTACACCTGCGGACCGACGGTGTGGAATTACGCCCACATCGGGAACTTCCGCACGTTCCTCTCCCAGGACCTGCTGCGGCGGTATCTGGAGTATCTGGGATACGACGTCTTCCAGGTCATGAACATCACGGATGTGGACGACCGCATCATCGCCGAGTCTCACAAGGCCGGCAGCAAGGTGGCGGAGCACACCGAGCCGTTCGCCAAGGCGTTCTTCGAGGATCGGGATTATCTCCGCATCCAGCCGGCCCACGTCTATCCCCGAGCCACGGAGACGATTCCCGCCATGATCCAGCTCGTGCAGGATCTCCTCGACCGGGACGTCGCCTACCGAGCCGAAGACGATTCGGTGTACTTCGGAGTCGACAGGTTCCCCGAATACGGCCGCCTGTCCCGCCTCGACAAGCGGGACCTCAAGGCCGGCGCTCGAGTCGAGAGCGACGACTACTCTAAGGAAGACGTAAGGGACTTCGCTCTCTGGAAGGCGGCCAGCCCGGAGGACGAGGAGGTCGAGGCCGCGTGGGACGCCCCCTTCGGCCGTGGCCGGCCGGGGTGGCACCTGGAGTGCTCGGCCATGGTGTTGGAGGAGCTCAGGACCCGGTTCGGCATCGAGACGTTGGACATCCACGCCGGCGGGGTGGATTTAGTGTTTCCCCACCACGAGAACGAGATCGCCCAGTCGGAGGCCGTGACCGGCGAGCCCTTTGCCCGCTTCTGGGTGCACGGGGAGTTCCTCACCATCGGCGGCACAAAGATGTCCAAGCGCTACGGCAACACCCTCACGGTCCGAGACCTTCAGGAGGAGGGGGTGGATCCGGCGGCGGTGCGGATGCTCTTCTTCCAGCAGCACTACCGCAAGCAGGTCAGCTTCACGGATGAAGCTCTGGCGGCGGCGGGGAAGGGGGCGGAGCGCATCGGTGATCTGAGGGTGCGGCTCGGCGAGGCGGCGGCTGGTGCCGAGCCCACCGCGTCGGAGGCCGGGGAGACCCTGGAGCGGGGATTTCGGGAGGCCCTGGACGATGACCTGAACGCCCCGTCGGCGGTGGCGGCGATTTCGACCTTTGTGACCCGCGCCAATCGGGCTCTAGACGATGGCGCCTGGCCTCCCGGGGAGAGCGCGGCGGCGGTGGAGGCCCTGGACCGGGCGCTCCAGGTCTTGCAGATCGCACCGGTGGAGCACGCGGTGGATCAGGACGAGGCGGCGTGGGTGGAGAGCCGCATCGCGGCCCGGAACGAGGCCCGAAAGACCAGCGATTATGCGGCTGCGGACGCCATTCGTGAGGAGCTGATCGGCCGGGGAATCGTCCTCGAGGACACCCCCCAAGGGACCCGCTGGAAGAAGGCGGCAGGCTAGGCCGCGGGGGTCGCCAAAGTCCCCATTTTACGGGGCGTTGACGGGTTATCACACGGTTGTTATCCTAATAGACTCTAGCAAATTGCACAGCTCAGCTGACGTAGCTCAATTGGTAGAGCAGCTGATTTGTAATCAGCAGGTTGGGGGTTCGAGTCCCTTCGTCAGCTCCAGGACGCATGGCGGGGGGTTCCTGCCTGAGCCATACACCATCACCCCGGGAGCGGTCAGCACCGGAGTGCTGTTTTGAGAGCGGCTGGGACATCAGCGGGCATTGGGTGGGGTGCCCGAGTGGCTAAAGGGAGCAGACTGTAAATCTGCCGGCAACTGCCTACGTAGGTTCGAATCCTACCCCCACCATGACCGTTGCGCTGGA
>JBDHAF010000030.1:0-27854 GCA_039588255.1 Gemmatimonadota bacterium
CGGGTCTTTTCCACTGATTACTCCAAGCAGGATGCGTACCCACCGCGCGCGGTCGGTAACCACAACGGCTGTGACCATTTAGCGTCGAGGACACGCCGTACCGGATGGGTCAAACCGTACCAGATGGGCCTGATTGAACCACTCACCCAATCGTCACCCGAGTGCCGTGACGCCGGACACAGGCGGACATAAAACGCCTCACAATCGGGCCTCTTTTGGGACGTTTCGCACCAGGAGATTTGCCATATGGTTCATTTTGGTCCATCGAAGATTTTCGGTAAGTGCCTCTGGGGAAATGACTTCGAAGGACTTTGGCACGCGGCCCCGGACTTGCCCCAGTAACACCCGCAGGGCCGCCACACGACCACAGGGATTCAGCAAGGGGGTTCTGGTGAGAGGTCATCTCGTAGCGACGCATGAAACACGGCGCTCAGGGCGGTGGGCAGCCCCCGATCCCGATCAGGCGGTCTTTCTCGTACGGGTCGGCTCCGCAGGCTCCGTAAGCAAGCCTCCAGTCCCCCGGAGGTGGAGTCGGCGGTGCCGGCCCAAGGCGGCGCGATACGTGTCCCGGGCATCGATCGGACGGTCGGAACGGGCCCCAGACATTTCAGGGGCCCTCAAGGCCCTAGCCCACGCGCTCCAGGCCAAGGATCCCTACACGGCCGGCCACTCCATGCGCGTCGCGGCCATCGCGAAGCGGATGGCGCAGCATCTGGGATGGTCGCGCAACGGGGTGCGCCAGATCGGGATCGCCGCCGAGCTGCACGACATCGGGAAGATCGGCGTCCCCGAGTGGCTCCTCCACAAGGCCGGGCAGCTCTCGGACGCCGAGTATCATGAGGTCATGAAACACACGGTCATCGGCGAGGAGATCGTGACACCCCTCCTGGGCGCTGAATCCACGGTTCGCGACGTGGTCCGGTGGCACCACGAGCACATGGATGGGTGGGGTGGACCGGACGGCCTCGAGGGGGAAGCGATTCCCCTGGCGGCCAGAATCGTGGCCGTGGCGGATGCCTTTGACGCCATGACCACGGCACGTCCCTATCGGCCGGCGCTGCTCGTTGAAGCGGCTCTCCGGGAACTGCGACGGGAATCCGGCTCACACTTCGACCAGAGGTGTGTGGATGCGCTGGAGGCTCTGGTTCCGGAGCAGACGCTCACAGTGTTGGCAAGCTAAGAGTGAGTAACCACTTACATTAACGCCTCACCGTCCAAAACAGTGATCGCCTGTCCTACCGCCCGGAATGTCACCCGCTAAGTTCCCAGCATACAACGAAGTAGGTGCGTAGTGGTGTCAAATGGGTAGACGTCGTGGGGCGCCCACTCCCAACCGCCACCCTTAAACCATCCGGATTACAGTCTGAGCTCAATGAGATTGTCCTTTTTCGCCGTAGGCCTGCTGTGTCTGGGACTCGGCGGAACCATAGATCCCGTGGCGGCTCAGGACACGACCGCCACGCAGAACGGCACCCTCCGGGTCTTCCTGGATTGCGCATTCCGCTGCGATCTGAATCATTTTCGCCGCGAGATCCCCTTCGTGAACTACGTCCGGGATCGCCAGGACGCCGATGTCCACATTCTGGGCACCCGGCAGGGGGCAGGCGCCGGGACGGAATACGCATTCACATTTATCGGTCTCGGCCAGTACGCCAACCACGAAGACACCCTGCGATTCATGGCCAGCAGCACCAACACCCAGGACGAGACCCGGGAAGCCCAGACCCATCTTCTGGCCCTCGGGCTGATCCCCTTCATCTCCTCCACGCCGGTGGCCCAACGGCTCCGGGTGCTGTACACGCCTCCGGAGGAGGAGGTGCGTTCCGGGGTCGTGGGACAGGAGGACGACCCCTGGAATTTCTGGGTCTTCCGCATCTCCGCGAATGGCGGTGCCTCGGGCGAAAGCCAGGAGCGGGGTTTCCGGGTGGGAGGCGAGCTGTCGGCAGACCGCATCACCGAGGAGTGGAAGATCGAGATCGAGGGCGGAGGGTCCTTTAGAACGAGCACCATCGACATCGACGAGGATTCCAGCATCACCGACGACCGTCGCAATTACGACCTCGAAGGACGCGTGGTCCGAAGCCTGGGCATCGAACACTGGGCGGCGGGCCTCGAAGGATCCGTGAGCGCGTCCACCTTCACCAATCAGGACTTCGAAGCCAGAGTGGCTGCCGGGATCGAGTACAGCGTGTTTCCGTTTTCCGAGTCCACCAGAAAACAACTCACCATCCTCTATTCGATCGGCGTGTCCCGGTTCAACTTCGAGGAGCCGACGATCTACGACGTCACGGAAGACACTCGGGCCAATCACCGCCTGAACGTGGCGTATTCCGTGCGGCAACCGTGGGGGAGCGCCAGCGCATCAGTCAACGCGCAGAACTTTCTCGACGACTTCGCTCTTCACCGGATACGGGTCAGCGGCAGGTTGAGGTTCCGGGTGACCCGGGGGTTCGACGTCAACGCCGGCGGGAGCTTCTCGCGGATCAAGGACCAGATCTTCCTTCAGGGGGGAGAGCTCACGGAGGAGGAAATCCTGTTGCGGCGCCGTCAGCGCGAGACCGAATTCCGCTACGAGATGAACTTCGGCTTCAGCTACCGGTTCGGCTCGATCTTCAACAACGTGGTGAACCCGAGGCGGGGCGTGTAGCACACCCCGCCCCCATCCGGTCTACTCTTCAGTTGTCCTGGCTCGTCGGTTTCTTGATCGTGGGGTACGTGATCCCGAGCTGCTCCAAGTAGGTCGAGTACCGCGACGGATCGTATTTCAGACCCTCCAGTATCGGCCGGAACCGGGCCATCCGATCCTCGTTCAGGAAGATCGGCGCGGTCACCCCTTCGGGAATCAACGAAACCCACTGGTACTCCTTGGTCTGCACCTCACGGTGATAACTCCACGCCTCGGCCACGAGGTCGGCGTCGGTGACGACATCGATGGCGGTCAACGCAATCACCTGGGAGCCGGCGTTGGCACCCTTGTGGGCGATGGGCGTGGCCATGGCGATGCTGCTGGACCAGTGGTGGCCCACCATGCCCGGAATGTTGCCGGGGTACCGCAGCCGGATGGTGGGGAGATTCCACGACACCTCGGCGATGTCGTCACTGCCGCCCCCCATCCCCTGGCTGGATTCCTCCAGCTCTTGCCGGACTGAATCCGGAAGTCCCACGACCTCGACGTCCATCATCTGTTGCGCCGCCTCGGCCAACTGAATGTCCTCGGGTGACCACTCGGGCATCCCCACCCGAAGGATGTGCTCGTGCATCCGCTCAGCGAGGGGCTTGCTCATGGTGGACGGCCACGCAGAGCCCAGCATCCGCTCCTCCACCGTGGTGCCCGTCATCATGGCCGCCCCCCGGGCCATCTGCCGTCCCAGCTCGTGGAGCTCCTTGATGCGCGGGTAGTCCAGCTCGCGGAAGTAGTACCACACCGACGCCTCCGACGGCACCACGTTGGGTTGGCTCCCGCCGTTGGGAATCATGTAATGGGACCGCTGCTGCAGCCTCAGGTGTTCGCGTCGGAAGTTCCATCCCACGTTCATCAGCTCCACGGCGTCCAGGGCGCTTCGTCCTCTCCAGGGAGAGCCGGCGCCGTGAGCGGACACCCCGTGGAAGGTGAACATGGTGGACACCAGCCCGGAGCCGCTGATCCCCCATCCTGTGGTCATGCCGCGGGAGATGTGGGTCGAGAGCATGATGTCCATTCCCTCGAACAGACCGGCGTTCACCATGTAGGTGCGGCTGGCCACCAACTCTTCGGCCACCCCGGGGATGACCTTGAGCGTTCCCTGTATGCCGTGACGCTCCATGACCCGCTTGGTGGCTATCGCGGCAACCAGATCCACCGCCGGGGCGCTGTTGTGCCCTTCCCCGTGGCCCGGCCCTCCGCGAATCAACGGATCGTGATAGGCCACGCCGGGCTTCTGCGACGTTTCGGGCAGCCCGTCGATGTCACCCATGAATCCCACCACCGGACGGCCGCTCCCCCACGTGGCGACGTAGTTCGTCGGCATGCCGGCGCCGCCCATTTCGATGGTGAAACCCTCGTCCCGCAGCAGGCCGGTGATGTATTCGGAGGTCCACTTCTCCTGAAACCCCAGTTCCGAGAAGCTGAACACCATGTCCACGATCTCTTGTGACAGCTTGCTCATGTTGATGACTTCCTGCTGCACCTCGTCACGCAGCCGGTCGCGGGATTGCGCCGCGAGGGACGTCGCCAGCAGGAAGGCGAAGATGGGAACCAAGAAGAACAGACGTGAAGAACGGAAATACATGACAGAATCTCCTCCAGGAGGAATAGCTGGATGGAGGAATTCTGGTATGCGGGGGAGCGGGAAGGAAGGGGTCACAGGTGGGCGGCAGGCGGCAGGTCCGGCCTACCGCCCACTGCCCACCGCCTACGGTCGATTCGTTAACGCCGTCGCACCCTGACGCCGCCGTTGGTCGTGACCGCCCGAACCATGGGACCGCCACCATTCAACTCGGTGCGGATCCGCCGACGATTGATGCGACCCTGCACCGTGATGGGAAAGTCGATTTCGAACCCCCCGTTGGTGGTGCCGATTTCGAGATCGGCCCGGAAGTCTTCCGGCACGTCGAGGGTGATCCCACCATTGGTCGTCTGGACATCGATGCCGGAACCGTCCCACTGATCGCCGTCCAGCTCGACCCGGATGGCGCCGTTGGTGGTGCGTCCCTGGACATCCCCGGCCACACCGGTGAGGCGGATCCCGCCGTTGGTGGTGCGGAACTGCAAGTCACCTCGGACGTCGGCAATGTCGATCCCGCCGTTGACCGTCTCGAGAGACAGGTTGGTGTTTCGGGGAACCATGATCTCGTAGCTCACCGACCACCCATTGTTCCGCCCCAGCTCGCGACTCCTGGGACCCTCCGACCGAATCGTCCCGCCGTCGATGGCGACCTCGATCATGTCCATGAACGACGCGGGATCGTCGTCCCGGGACCAGCCCTGGACTCTCGCCAAGACCTGGATCTCGTTACCGTCCCACCCCTCCACCGTGATGCCGCCATTCGGCCCGGCGTCGACATCGACGAGATCGCGGGCGGAGATGGTGAACTCTCGGACTTCACAGTACCGCTCTTGGTCACGATCGCCGCGACCCACATCCTCGCACCACTCGTGGTCCGGATCACCCTGTTGCTGCGCCCAGGCGGCCGAGGACGGCAGGACCGCCACTCCGACAACAGCCGTAAGGACGCCGAATACACGTTTCATTCTGTATCTCCTAAGTATTTGGAGGGACTGTCATTACGCCCGATTAGATGGGGTGACCGGGTAAATGGTTGACCACCGGACCGCGGGGAAAAGCGGCCCCGCCGTGGTAGGGCTCTAAGTGGTTGAAATTTTTGGGGTTACGCCGATCACACCTGGCGGCCCATCCGCCGCGCGACCCACTTCATCCACGGCCTGAGCAGTCCGGCCCGAGCCACAGCCACCATTGCCTTGTACCTCCACCCGGTCACGCAGATGACCCGATCCCGCTCCAGGGCCCGGAAGGACATGTCCACCACCCGGTCTGCCGAGAGCCAGAGGTACTTGGGGATGCTGCTCCGGTTGAAGTTCTGGGAGAACTCCGGAGTGTCGTGGAACTCGGTGTAGGTGAACCCGGGACACAACGCCTGCACCCGGACGCCCGTCCCCTGCAACTCCAGCGACAGCGTTTCCGAGAAGGCATTCAGGAAGGCTTTGGTGGAGCAGTACATCGTGCTGCCCGGAACTCTAACGATGCCTGCCACCGAGGACACGTTGATGATGGCGCCTCGTTTGGCCGCCACCATGCCCGGAACGGCGACGTGGCTCAACCGCATGGGCGCCTCGCAGTGCACCCGGAGCATGTCCCGGTTCTTGGGCAGCTCTACGTTGGCGAACTTCCCGCCGGTTCCGAAACCTGCGTTGTTGACGAGGAACTCCAGGGGACGGCCCCGTATGAGTTGCTCCAAGCGCTCCAGGTCTGTCTGATCGGTCAAGTCCGCCGTCACGGCCCGCGCTCCGACCCCGAGCTCCTCCCGCAGGTCTTGCGCCAACGACTCGAGGCGGTCCTTCCGCCGCGCCACGAGAATCACGTCGTGGCCGCGGGCCGCCAGTTTTCTCGCGAACGTAGCGCCGATGCCGCTTGACGCCCCGGTAATGAGCGCGGGGCCGCGCTCAGTGCGTGTCGGTGTGGTGGTCGTGCTGTGCATTGTGCCTCGGTCATCCAGTTCCGTGAGCCAGGGAAAGAAACCCAGTGCGAGAACGACGGCAACCCGGCGCGTTGTTCGGTGCAGCATTCCCCGGTTCGCGTTCACGCCGGTCGGTGGCGGGCTCGGTGCAGCATGCCCCGGCGATCTCGACGGAACATGATCCCATTCGCAAACACTCCCTGACATCCCCCCACCCAACCCCTGGGAGGTTTGCTCATGGGACACGTTCGCGTCTCACCCTGCCGCATCCGTGCCATGGGGTGAGGTGCAGCGTTTCCCACGCAGCGAGGTTTCACGGTGGGCGGTGAGGTGTTGTCAGGGAACCGAGCGGGTGGGGAATTCTGCACCGAGCCCGCCAGCGAACGCCAGCCGAGGAACTCCGAACCGGCCAACGGTCCTGGGCATGCGTGTACGGAGGTGACACCGATGCGCACCGGCCGATGTAGCGCGAACTGTTTTTTGCTAGCTCACCTCACTGGCCACTGACGACTTGTGACTGCGCACCACGATCACCACACTCACCACGATCACAGCGGCGGCGGCGAGCACCCGCCCGTCCATCGGTTCCGCCGCAAGGAGCCACCCCAACACCACGGCCACCATGGGATTGACGTAGGCATACGTGGACGCCCGCGCCAGTGTCGTGTTTTTGAGGAGCCAGATGTAGGCGGTGAACCCGATGAGCGCGCCAAAGACGATGAGGTACGCCCACGCGAGCCACGACTTGAGAGAGATGGCAGACAGGTCGAGCTGCGACCACTCGCCGGCTACGGTCCCGACCACCAGGAGCAGCACCCCGCCCGCGAGCATCTTCATTCCCGTTGCCACGAACGGAGAGTCGTGCGCCGGTGCCTGGCGCGAGTATATCGACCCCACGGCCCAGCTCACCGCGGCGAACACCAATACGGCGGCGCCGAGGGGATCCACCTCGAACCCACCACCCACCAACTCCCGCGGGCTCACCAGCAACGCCACGCCGGCGAACCCAAGCAGGAGCCCGGCGAACTCACCGGCCCGGGGCCGCACGCCCTTCGGCCGGGCCCAGTCGAGCAAGACGACCCAGAGGGGCTCGGTACCCACCAGGAGCGCCGTCAATCCCGACGGCACGTGTTGCTCGGCCCACACCACCGCTCCGTTGCCCCCCAAAAGCAACAGGCCGCCGATGATGACGGCCGCCCCCCATTCGCGACGGGTCGGCCTCTTCGCACCCCGCAACATCATGACGCCGAACAGCAGCCCGCCCGCGAAGACAAACCGGGCTCCGGCCATGAGAAACGGCGGCATGGTCTCGATGGCGAAGCGGATCGCGAGATAGGTCGAACCCCAAATGAGGTAGACCGCAGCGAACGCCGTGAGGAGTCGGAGATTCGATCGAGACATGGTGGAAGTGTACATGGGTCGGCGGACTGGGACTATCCGATAGTTGCGGACCAATTCGTGAAACCCGGGCGACCGCCCAGCGTATTATCTATTATAGGGAATACTCTTCACCACCTGTCACGGACGTTGTCCCATGTTCCGCTTTCCATTGCAGTCGCTGTCCAAGCTCTTCCTTCTGGTTGTAGGGATATTGCTCATCGCCGACATGATCTCGAATGATGAGGGCGAGAAGGAGGAGAAGAAATCTTCAGACGAGTCCGACGACGACGACGGCAGCGAGGACGCCGCCGATGCCGAGGCCGAAGAGGTCGAAGAGGTCGAACCCGACTCTGACGAGGACAATGACGTGGAGGGTGATGCCGTCGTCGACAACTAGGTCAATCGCAGGCGCGGGCATACCCCCTTCGTCGTTCTGCACTTAATCCCAGCTTCCGACCATCTTCCGCTCGAAGGCTTTCGGTCTTGGGGTAAAACGTGGAGCGAGGGGGTGGACGGTGGACGAACGGGCGCTCAGTACAGCAGGTACTCGTCAACCGTCTCCTCGAACGCGCTGAGCTCCTGGTCGACACCGGCGAGAATCTCCTCGACGGAGCGCCCCCGGTCGATGCCTTCACGCAGTTGGGTTCCCCCCCAAAGAATATCGATGGGCATCTTCTCCGTTTCGTACTCGTAGGGCGGTTGGCGCCATGCGAAGTCCTCGGGCGCCATGTCTCTGGCGATCCGGAGAATGGCCGCCGCCGTCTCGACGGGACGGAACGCCAATCGATCCGCCACGTGGAGTTGCGCTCCGCTGCACCGCACTCCGGCATGTTTTTGAAAAGTCGGCTCGAAGTGACAGGGGCGGAATCGCACCCCCGGCAAGCGCATCGCCTCTAGCGCGCGGACCAGCGCGGGGGCGTCCAAGAACGGAGCGCCGAAGAGCTCGAAGGGGCGGGTCGTCCCCCTGCCCTCGGAGAGATTGGTCCCCTCGAGCAGCACCATCCCGGGATACGCAGTGCAGGAGTCCAGCGTGGGGAGATTGGGACTCGGCAAGACGTACGGCAGCCCGGTGTCGTCGAACCAGCTCTCTCGTTTCCACCCGTCGCACGGCACCACGTCCAGCTCGCACCCGATGCCGAACCGCTCGTTGGCCACGCGGGCGAGCTCGCCCGCGGTCAACCCGTGGCGCAACGGAACGGGATGGAGACCCACAAACGATTGGAACCCCTCATGCAGCACCGGCCCCTCCCGGAGCACGCCACCGATGGGATTGGGGCGGTCCAGCACCACAAAGGGGATCCCCGCGTCGCGGCACGCCTCCATGGCGAGGGTCATGGTCCACACGAACGTGTAGACGCGAACCCCCACATCCTGAAGATCGAACACCAGGGCGTCGACGCCCGCCAGCATGTCCGACGTCGGTTGACGCACGTCCCCATAGAGCGAGTACACTGGAATGCCCGAGGGATCGGTGAAGGACCCGCTCTCCACCATGTTGTCCTGTTTCTCGCCCTGGGCGCCGTGTTGTGGGCCAAACAGCGCCGCGATCTCGTAGCCGGCCTCCCGCAGCGCGTCAAACGAGGGGGTCAAGTCGCCGGTGACCGACGCGGGGTGCGCGATCAACCCAACGCCGCCCCGCTGGAGGTCCCTGCGGGGACTCGAGAGTAATCTGGAAAGACCTGTCTGCATGACGTTCCCGGGTGGGGGACTCGAGAAACTCTCGCTCCATTAAGAAAAACTGTGTATCCGAAATCGCACCAAGGCGCCGCGTCAGAGCTAAATTAGCTCACGAGCCCCGGGCGGCCACCGATAGTGCTCGATGCTGTGAAAGAGAGAGCCTGGAGGTCCGCCATGATACGATTGGCAGCCATCTCGGTCACCGCAATGGTGACGTTGTATCCGCCCCACCTTGCCGCCCAGGTGGCGCCTCAAGATACGTCCCTGGGGAGTATCGTACGCCTGGTCCCTGGCAGCCACTACAGCGCGGGGTGGTTCCACCGCATGCTCCTGGGCGATCACTACCGCGACCTGTGGACCGACAGCGTCACCGTGCCCCTGCTCGATCTCAACCGGTTCGCAGGCGGATTGACGATCCTTTGCCGTGGCGGGGGCTTTCAGACCAAGGCACTCCGATTCCAGGGAGCCAACGGCAACCAGTACATATTCCGGTCCGTCGACAAGGATCCCGGATACAAGCTCCCACCCGAGCTGCGCAAGACCTTCGTCGGGGACCTGCTCCAGGATCAGATCAGCTCACACCATCCGGCGGGCGCCGTCGTGGTGGCGCCGCTGCTCGACGCCGCCGGCGTGCTGCACGTGAGCCCCCGCCTCGCCATTATGCCCGACACGGAAGCGCTCGGCGAGTTCCGAGACACGTTCGGCGGGGTGCTAGGGTTCGTCGAGGAACGTCCCCGGGACGGCCCGTCGGGCACGGCCGGCTTCGGCGGCTCGCGCCGGATCGAGGGCACGGAGTACGTGTGGAACAAGATCGAGACCGATCCGAAGCATCGTGTCGACGCCCGCGCGTTCCTCGTGGCCCGCCTGATGGACCTGTTCGTGGGCGATTGGGACCGCCACTACGACCAGTGGCGGTGGGCCCGGTATCCCGACGGCGACGGATACGCGTGGCACCCCATTCCCCGCGACCGCGACCAGGCGTTCTCGCAACTGGACGGGGTGATTCTGAGCATGGCGCGCTACTACGTCAAAGAGCTCGTGGACTTCGGCGAGTCCTACGGAAGTATCTACGGACTCACGTGGACGGGCCGGGCATTGGATCGCCGGTTTCTCCCAGGACTCGACAAGTCTGTGTGGGACTCGGTCGCCGGCGGGCTGCAACGCCGACTCTCAGACAGCGTGATCGAGGACGCGGTGGGTCACCTTCCAGCGGACTTTTTCACGGCGAACGGACCGACGCTGATCAATGCGCTCAAGGAGCGGCGCGATAATCTCCGGTGGGCGGCGGATCAATACTACGACGTCCTCGCCAAGAAAGTAGACGTCCACGGAACCGACGAAGACGAGATCGCGGAGATCGTAAGGATTGGGAATGTCGGAGTTACTGTCGTCCTCCGGCTTGCCGACGACGGCGATGGGTCATCGGCGAGACGTGTCTTCCAACGAACCTTCCGTGACGAGGAAACCGACGAGATCCGTCTCTACCTCCACGGAGGCGACGACCGCGCCGTGGTGAGCGGCACCGCAGCTCAGAACATTCTGGTGCATGTCATTGGAGGGGGAGGCGACGACTCCTTCGTAGACTCCTCCAGCGCCTCAGCCTACCGGATGGCGCAATTCTACGACGCGCGTGGGGATGTCGACGAGGTGAAAGGCAGCAACATCTCGATCGACGAGAGCCGGTTCAGGGCTCCGGACATGCCGTTCCCGATTCCAGACCGTCCCGAGGGGTCGTGCCGCGACACGATTCCCGAGATCCCACCACAGGATCTCTTCTTTCCATTTCGCGACTGGGGACATGACTGGCTGCCCTTGCCTTGGACGAGTGTCCAACCGGACATCGGATTGTTTGTCGGCATGGGCGCCGCCCGCGTGGGATACGGATTTCGCAAGGTGCCCTACAGCTCCTTCTCGACCTTCCAGTTCGGCTACGCAACCGCACCGCGCCGCTTTCGCTTTCAGTACGCCGGGGATTTTCGCCGCCTGGCCGGAAATCTCGGAGCCCTCTTGAAGCTTCGCTATTCCGGGATCGACATCGTACGATTCCACGGCTTCGGAAACGAGATGTCTCTGACCGGACCCGACGAGTTCTACAAGATGACGTTTAGACAGGTCGAGGCCGCCCCCTTGCTGACTTTCGGCAACGTCAGCTCCATCCGACTCGCCGCGGGACCCGAATTCCGGTACGCCAGGACCGCCCTCGGCAGCGGCAACCTCATAGACCAGACACGGCCCTACGGATCCGAGCCGTTTGCACAGTTGGGCTTTGCGGCCGAACTCGTCATCGACACCCGTGATCTGCGCGCCGCACCGACCAGGGGGATTCACGCCCAGGTCAGGGCCGCCGTGGTGCCGTCGTTGCTCGATGTTGAAACGACCTTCGCCTCGGTGAGCGGCGAGGCCAGCACGTACTTCACGGCGCCGCGCATGGTTGCGGAGCCAACCCTGGCGCTGCGGGTCGGGGGCACGAAGGTGTTTGGAACCTACCCGTATCACGAAGCCGCGTACCTCGGTGGATCCAGCACGGTCAGGGGCTACAACGAATACCGTTTCGCGGGAGATGCCGCCGTATACGGGAACGCGGAGCTGCGTCTGTTTCTGTTGCGGTACAACATCATCCTCCCAGGCGACTTCGGGATCTTCGGCCTGGCCGACGTTGGACGGGTCTTTCTAGACGGGGAGACGTCTAACCGGTGGCATCACGGCGCCGGCGCCGGGATCTGGCTGGCCTTCATCGATCGGGCGAGCACGGTGAGTCTGGCGGTCGCCCAGAGTCCTGAAAAGCGATTCGTGTACGCGCGCTTGGGGTTCATGTTCTGACCTGCCGTGGGCAGCGGTCTCACGCCCCTAGCGCCCAGCTCCCCCGGACGACTCCAGCTGGCCAACGACCCGATCCATGGCCCTGAGCAATCCTTCGTCTTCTCCGGTCTCCGTGTAGACCTGCACCAGACTCCGGTAGTACCACAACGCTTCGTCCCGGCTCGCGGAGAAGCGCTCCCAGACCTTGTCGCCGACACGCCGATAATCGGCCAGGATCGCACGGGTATTGTGCAGCTTGTCCGCCAAGGACACGAGACGAGCGTCGGGTGCGTGGGTGCGGGCCCGGGCGATGTACTCCCGCTTGCGCTCGATCCACGGCCGCTTGGGATGGGTCATGGCGTCGGTACACGCCAGGACCATCTCCAACACGTGGTCGCCGAACTTCCTCCCGATCTCCTTGGCGGTCTTGCCACCCCGAGGCTGGTCCTCCACGGCGTCGTGGAGCAGCGCGGCGATGGCCTGGTCTTCGTCTCCACCGGCCTCGAGCACCAGTGACGCGACGCCGAGGATATGTGACAGGTAGGGAACACGCGTACCTTTCCGCACCTGGGCGGCGTGGATCCGGGACGCGTAGGTAATCGCCTCCTGAAAGCGGGCGGTGAGGAGGGGCTTCTCCCCTCTCTTACGGCGGAACATGGGAGGAAAGTAACAGGATCACCACAGCACGACCTTCCCCCCTAAGGTATCGTTGTGCCGCGCGAGCAACTCGCGGAGGTACGTGCCGATCTTGTCAGATCCCTCGAACCCTGCGGCGATCGCCGCTTCCTGTTGCAGCTCCGGGGGGGTGTCGGCGCTCTCCGCATAGTGCTTGAGATCCCGATAGAAACCCAGCGTGAACGAATCCCACGGGCCACCCAGCGCCTTGACGAAGACCAGGTTCTGGGGACGCCCGATGCGGCGCAGGTACTCGTTCTCCATCTCACGCTGGTGCAACAGCTCTTTTCCCTTCCCCGCCAACGCCACGAACATCTCGACGTGAAAGTAGCCGTGGTTGTCGAACCGCCGGCGAAACTCCTCCAACGGCACGCCGCTGAAGAACGTTTCCTCCTTCCAGGACACGATCTCCTGCAGGCGGGCGTCGAACTCGTGGGGAGTCATCCCGACTGACTCTCCCGCCGCCACACGACGCGCGACCCGATCGGCCGCGTAGTACCCCGGGAGACTCCGGACCGGCTCGATGACCATGAGGTCCCAGTGGTCCCCCTGACTGTGCCGGATCATCGAGGGGCGAGGCTGTCCGGCGGCGTCATAGAACGGAATCCGCTCGCGATAGGCTTCCATCACGTCGAGAAGATGGCCTGGTGCCGCCCGAAGCAGCGTGACCTTGTAGAGATAGCTGTCGTCCTGCACCGGCGTGATCGTGAACAGGGCGAGAAGAAGGACCTTGACCATCATAGGACTGAGCTACCCGGTTGAGGTTTGTTCGACTACAGGGATCTGCATCCAACGACAGAAGTAACACAAGCGGCAGTCATATACCACGTTCCCTCCGGGGCGGGTGCGTCACGTTCCGATCCTCCGAGCCACTCGCGCAGATGCCGCCGCTGCGCCTCCGACGCATCGGATCGCACCGCCAGTGTCCATAGCGTTGCCGGTTCCTCGCTCGATGCGAACCGCAGGCCGAACCACTCGAGCGCCTCCGAGTAATCGAGTTCCTCGGTGGACGCAATCGCCAGCCGGAACCACTCCTCGAGGTCCATCCCCGCCACTTCCGATGCGGTCTCCTGGAACTGCTCGGGCGTGAACCCTATTGGGCCCGCGTAGCGGCGATACGCGAGCCGCATCACGTCGTCCAGACTCCTTCGGCCGGCGGTCGCCCGCCGCACCCGGGCGTCGAGCAAGAACCCGAGGACCTGGCCCTTGATGTAGTAGCTCACGGTCGTGGAGTCAGGCCTGATGCCCGAGAGGCTGTTGGTCCACACGTCATACGACGATTGTTCCACTGTTTGTACGAGTCGTCCGGGCTGAGTCTGAAGCTGCCGGATCGCCGATGAGAGAGACGCGAGGAAGTCGGCGGCGGCGCCGATGCCAGCGCGTGGCAACAGCAGGTCACCGTAGTACGACGTGAAGCCCTCTGCGATCCAGAGACTACTGGTGCGCGGCGGTTCCTCGTAGTCGAAGGGTCCGAGTTCCACCGGGCGGAGCCGCTTGACGTTGAAGGCGTGGAAGTACTCGTGGCTCACGAACTCCAGCCAAGAGCGATAGCCGGTCGGGGTGCTCACCCTCCCGGCGTTCGACGTGAGGAGCGTCGAGGCCGCGTGCTCCAGGCCACCGCCGCCTCGCCGAAAGACGTTCAAGAAGTAATACCGCTCGAACGGTAGGTCCCCCCACAATCGCCGTGTTGCGTCGGCGATCCGGGCAAGGTCCGCCGCCGCCCGTGCACCGTCCCACTGCTGGTAATCCCCCGCATCCACCAAATAATGCACGCTGCCATCCACGTCGAATTCATGAACCGACAGCACCCCGGCCACGATCGGCGAGTCCACCAATACATCGTAGTCGAGGGCGCGGTAGTGGAACGGCTCGGCCGGGTCGAGGCCTGTCATTACCGTCCAAGCTTCGGGGAGGACGAGCCGCACGTGGTGCGGGCGGTGTGCCGACTCAACCAACGTCACGAAGGTTGGTGCGCCGTTGAGCACCGCCAAGTCGTCGCCCACCCAATTCGTGGTGACCGACCGGCGCTCACAGAGCACCTCGTACGAAACCACCGCCGCGGGATGGCCTCTCGTGTGCACGACCCAACGGTTGGGCGGAGCGGGTTCGACGGCCAACTCGGTTCCGTCAAGTGCGCGGGCGGAGAATCCGGACACCTGAGCGGCATAATCCTCCACTCGGTAAAAGCCGGGGGACCACACCGGCATCATCAGTTCCACCGACGCGCGCCCGTCCGTCGGCACAACCGCCTCCACCTGCGCTACATGCGTCGCCGGTGACACGATGGTCACCGTGTAGGCTATTGGGTCGAGCGCCTGCGCCTGCAAGGCGGCGGCAGGCATGGGTCCGGTAAGGGCTAAGCCGGCGAGGCCCACAATGCTGGGAGCGAGGTGCTTCAGTTCGGGTTGGCTTCGGCTCCTCACGGTGCCATCTCCCGCAGACGCAGGATCGTTAGCGAGTGAGCGGGAAACGTGTACGAGAAGCCGTTGTCGTGCACCGCCACCGTTTCCGTTCGCGTGACCGGACGAACCGTGTCGTCATTCCCGAAAGTATGCGTCGCCTTCAGGTCGGGGTGGCGCATCTCCCAAACTACGACTTCGTCGGCGAGTTGTCCTTCCTGGTTTTCGACCCGCGTCACGATGTCCCTGTCCTCGCTTCGGTTCAGCACGTTCAGATACACCTCGCCCACATCGGCGTCGTACGTCGCCGAGACGTCCAGGTACCCCAGGGGCGGGCGGTTGCCGACGGTGTATGTCGGTGAGGACACCCACACGTCGAGTGCCGTGTGACCGCGTTGTCTGCCATACTCAACTAGCGGGAAATAGGTGGGCTGCAGAAAGACCCCGTCCTCGTTGGTCATGATCGGTGCGATCACGTTAACCATCTGCGCCAGGTTCGCCATCTTGACCACGTCGGCGTGGCGGAAGAACGAGTTGAAGAACATCCCCATCGCCAACGCGTCCTCGAAGTTGTAGATCTCCTCAAGCCCATCGTCACTCCCGGCACGGTACCACACGTTCCACTCGTCATACGCGATGTAGATCGGCCGTGGGTTCGACCGGCCCGCTTGCACCTCGCGGATCAGTGCCGCAGTCACCTCGATGTACTGATCGATGCGCTGTGACCATGCCAGGAATCGTTCCAGGTCGTTGTCGCGATTGTTGATGTATGTGTGGATGGCGATATAGTCGATCCGGTTTCGCAGGGTCTGGAGCACCGTGCGGTTCCACCCGATCCAATCGGCGCCGTAGTTGCTGGACCCACTGGCCACCAGTTTGATGGTCGGATCGACCAACCGCATCGCCTTGGCCGCCTCCAGCGCCACATCGGCATACTCCTCGGCACTCTTGTGACCGAGCTGCCACGGGCCGTCGATCTCGTTGCCCAGCGCCCAGTAGGTGACGCCGTAGGGTTCGTCGCGGCCGCTGTTGCGCCGTTGCTCGGCCCAGTAGGTGGGCCGCGATTCGTTGGTGTACTCCACCCAATGGCGGGCGTCGTCGATCGTTCCCAACCCGAGGTTGATGCAGATGTACGGCTCCGCTCCGATGCGCTCGGCGTAGCGAAGAAACTCATCAGTCCCGAACCGATTGCTCTCGAGGGCATTCCACGCCAGCTCGACCCGAACCGGGCGCTGGTCTTTTGGGCCTATGCCGTCCTTCCAGTTGTAGCCGGAGGCGAAGTTGCCCCCTGGCCACCGCAGGATTGATACGTCGAGCGCGTCGACCGCCTCGAGCACATCCGTCCGGAATCCGTCGGCGTCCGACAGCGGATTGCCTTCGTCGTAGATGCCGCCGTAGATCATCCGCCCCAAGTGCTCGGCAAAGTTGCCGAACACCAAGGGGTCTACTTCGCCGATGGCACGGTCGACGTCGATCTTGATACGAGCTTGCGCGGTTTGCGTCTGGGCGACCGCCATTCCGGTATAGAAAGCGGTCGAGGCGACCAGGATGGTGACGGAGCAAGTGATCCGTTGGCGCATGGCGTCCTCCCTGTCGAACGACCCGCCAGTGAAATTCCTAGCCGCGGAAGTACAGATAGGCCAGGAGGATCAACAGAAGCACGACGCCAGAGTTGATCACGTCCCACCGGTTCCAGCTACTGCGCGATTCCTGACGGTGCTGGTCCGACACCGTGGCATAGGTCAGGCCGGCAATCCGCTGTTCGGCCGGCGCCTCCGTAGCGTAGCTGACCCCAATCATGACGATGACGGAGACGACAAAGATGAAGAGACTGTAGTACTGGAAGTAGACATTGTTTACGATCCACAGAAACGACCCCGTTGCGTACCCCTGCTCGAACCCGGCCAACCCCAAGCTCACCGGCGTATCCACTGCCAATCGGAACGCCCCGAGGATGAAGCCCACCACCAACGCTGCCAGGCACCCCTTAGCATTCAACCGCTTCATGAAGACGCCCAGGAAGAACACCGTAAAGATCGGGGGGGCGAGGTAGCCCTGCACGCCCTGAAGGTATTCATACAAGCCCCTGGCGCCTTGGATGACGGGTATCCACAAAAGGCCAATCAACACCATCACCGTCGTGGCAACACGGCCGATCCACACCAGCCGATGCTGCGAAGCCTTCGGCCTGAATTTCTGATACAGGTCCATGGTAAACAAAGTGGACGACGCATTGAACACACCCGCCAGCGAACTCATCAGCGCAGCGAGGAGACCTGCCACGACGATGCCCCGGATCCCCACCGGGAGCACCTGCTGCACCATGAGGGGGAAGGCTGCCTGGGACGCCTCCGGCACCGCGATGCCGTCGGCGTCAACCATTATCTCCATGCCCGGCATGGTTCCAGAATTGGCGAGGGCAATCGCAATCATTCCGGGAATAATGAAGATGAAGACCGGGAGCAGTTTCAGGAACGACGCGAAGATGGCGCCTCGCCGAGCCTCACGCTCGCTGGGGGCACCGAGGGCTCGCTGAACGATGTACTGATCGGTGGTCCAGTACCACAGGCCGATGATGGGCGCGCAGAACAGCATTCCGAGCCACGGATAATTGCCGTTGAAGTACCACGCGATACGGCCCGTTTCCTTCACCGGCGCCCACGTACCTTCCATGCCGGCCGGGATGAGCGGTTTCCACAGATTGAACATGTCGGGATCCAGCGCGGCTCGCAGCCCGTCCCAACCGCCCAGCTTGCTCAGTCCGAACATCGTGAGGAGGATCGAGCCGAACACGAGGACCAGTGTTTGCAACGCCTCGGTATAGGCCACCGCGCGCATGCCGCCGGCCACCGTGTACAACCCCGTCAGGACGACCACCAACCCCGACCCAATCCAGAAACTATTGAAGGTCCACGGCCCCAGGTCGAGTTGCACCTCCGGTAGGAGCGTGGCAAAGACGATGCCCCCGGCAAATATCCCCACCGCGATCTTCGTCAAGACGTAGGCTACCAGGGATATGATGGAGAGGACCCAACGGGCGGTTGGAGAGAAGCGCCGCTCGAGGAACTCCGGCATGGTGTAGACTTTGGACCGGGCGTAGAACGGCACGAACACCCATCCGAGCACAAGTAGACACCACGCGTGCAGCTCGTAGTGGGCGAGCGCCACACCGCTGGTGGCACCCGAACCTGCGAGTCCCACGAGATGCTCTGATCCAATGTTCGATGCAAAGATGGAGGCGCCAACGATGAACCACCCGAGGTTTCGGTTGGCCAGGAAGTAGTCGTCCGGCGTGTCCTTATTCTTCCGAACGACCCACCATACCAGTCCCCCGAGCACGCCGAAGTATGCGAGAATGATCCACCAGTCCAGCGGTGCCATAGTCCTCTCCTTGGGAACACCCTAGATTCAGCCGGCGCCAATCCCACTATGGGTGGTGAGATTACACCCAGGAAGGGGCGTGTCAACCTTCGGCGTTCCCGAGCCTCGTTGCCTTGCGGGAACCGATCGTGCAAGCTCAATTTCCCGCACCATCCTCGGCTCGAGCGGAGACCCACCATGTCACGGTTTACGTCAGACCAACTCGCGTTCGCCACGTCTCTCCAGAGACCGTTGGCACGCGAACAAGCCATTCAGTTTCTTAAAGAACTCGACATCAAGATGAGTGTGGGCCACTGGTCCGCCGGCGAATTCTATGACCGCTTTGCACCAGTGGGCTACAACTCGGACAACAGCGACTTCAAGAACGATTTCGAGGGGCAGTGCCGTCGCACGAAGGCTGCGGGGATCGAGGCCATCGAGATCCATCAGATCGTGTTCGAGGAAACGTTGAACGGCGAAATCGACTGGACCGCTGTCGATCGGGCGAAGGACGGCTTTCTGGCAGAACTGGGGATGACGATCACCGCCTGCAACATCAACACTTGGACCAACCCCAAGTTCAAACTCGGAGGTCCATGCAACCCAGATCCCGGACTCCGTCGCGCCGCTCTCGACGAGGTGATGAAGGCGGTGGAACTCTGTAAAGCCCTCCAGATTCCGGTGATCAGCATCTGGCCCGGGTCGGACGGAGCCGACTACCACTTCCAGATCGATTACCAGGAATCTCTCGGATGGTTTACAGAAGCCCTGGTGGCGATCAACAAGGCGTGTGTCGAAGCGGGGGTCAGGCTCGCGATCGAGCCGAAGCCCTACGAGCCTCGAGAGCTCTACATGATCATACCAACCGCCGGCTCAGCGATTATCGTGGCCCAACGCGTCAACGAGGAGTGCGGCGGCAACAACTGCGGCATCACCGTTGATTACGGGCACCAAAAAATGGAGGCCACGACCGCGTCCACCGCTTGCGACCTCGCGGCCTTTGCCAAGGTTCCGATTCACAAGTTCGACATCAACGACGCTCGACAGGGGCGCAACGATCAAGATTTGATCTTCGGGACACTGTCTGTTCCGGAAGCCGTCGAATATCTGTTTACCACCTTCGTGCGCGATTACCGTGGATACTACAGCCAAGATCAGTTCACATATCGCGACGACCCGACTCGGTCCATGGAACGCAGCATGGTGAACTTCGCCAATCTCGCCCTCAAGGCCGTGCGGGTGTTCGCGCAGCGAGACGAATTGTCAGCCGCGCAGATGGCCGGAACGGGACCGGACGTCCTCGACGTGGTGAGCCCGATCATTCTCGGCTAAAACAGAAGAGTGCCTGTGCCCTCTACGATCGGTGTTGACTTCGGAACCAACTCGGTCCGAGCAGTGGTGGTGGATTGCCGAGACGGACGGACCCTCGGAACGAGCGTGTTCGACTATCCCTCGGGCGAGGACGGCGTCATCCTCGACCAGCGCGACCCCCACCTCGCCCGCCAAAACCCCGCGGACTATCTGGAAGGGTTGAAGGCGTCGGTGAGCGGTGCCCTCACAGAAGCCGAGGGAGCGACCGGTTTTTCGCGGCAGGACGTGATCGGCGTCGGTGTCGACACGACAGGTTCGACGCCGATTCCGGTTGACGCAGCCCTGCGCCCCCTGGCGCTGGATCCCCGGTGGGAGCACCAGCCGGATGCCCACGCCTGGCTGTGGAAGGACCACACCGGAGCCGAGGAAGCCGCGGCCATTACCGAGATCGCCGGCCACCATGCTCCCCAGTATCTGGCGCCCATTGGCGGAACGTATTCCTCCGAGTGGTTCTGGTCGAAGATCTGGCACTGCCTCAAGGTTGCGCCCGACGTGTTCGACGCCGCCGCGAGTTGGGTGGAGCTAGCCGACTTCGTTCCGGCGGTGCTTGCGGGTGTGACGAGCCCATCCGCCGTGGCTCGTTGTGTCTGTGCCGCGGGCCACAAGGCGATGTACTCCGCCGCGTGGGGAGGGTTGCCCTCCAAGGAGTTCCTGGCACGACTGGACCCCCGCTTGGCGGAGCTCCGAGATCGGCTGTACGACAAGGCATACTCGGCCGACCATCCAGCCGGGAGCTTGTCGCCGGCCTGGGCGGGCGACCTCGGACTCTGCGAGGGGATCTCGGTGGCCATGGGCGGGTTCGATGCCCACTACGGAGCAGTGGGGGCCGGCATCGAAACGGGGACCTTCGTGAAGATCATCGGTACGTCGACCTGCGATATCGCCATCGCACCGACGGAGGCAGAACTGGAGGACATTCCAGGAATCTGCGGCATCGTCAATGGATCCGTCATGCCAGGATATTACGGCATCGAAGCGGGCCAGTCCGCCGTAGGCGATCTGCTGCAGTGGTGGGTGGGCCCGGTGTGCGAAGGCGATGAGGCACTCCACCGTGAGCTTTCGGCCCAGGCCGCCGGAATTCGCCCCGGTGAATCCGGCCTCGTGGCCCTCGATTGGAACAACGGGAACCGGACGATCCTCGTCGATCAGCGCCTTACCGGACTCATCGTCGGCCAGACGCTTCACACGTCGCGCGCAGCCGTTTACCGCGCGCTCATGGAGGCGACCGCGTTCGGAGCCCGCGCCATCATCGAGCGCCTCACCACGTACGGCGTGCCGATCGATCGCGTCGTGTGTTGCGGCGGTATCGCCGAAAAGAACGCCCTCTTCATGCAGATCTATGCTTCGGTGCTGGGTCGCCCCATGGTGATCGCCGGCTCGCCCCAGACCCCGGCGCTGGGTGCGGCCATCGCAGCGGCGGTGACAGCCGGGGGTGCAGCGGGCGGATACGACGGGTTCGAGACCGCACAGGAACACATGACGTCTCTCCGACCGACGGAGTACGTACCGGACCCCGAGGACTCTCGGGTGTACGACGAGTTGTACGCCATCTACCGCGAGCTGCACGATGCGTTCGGCGGTGTGCCGGAAGCGCACGCGGACTTTCCTTCGCTCATGAAACGACTCCTCGACCACCGGGACGAGGCCCTCGCGCGGGAGACCACACCATGAGTCTCCTCGCCCAGGCGTTGCGGGAAGAGGTTCTCCAAGCGAACGAAGAGCTGGTTCGGAGCGGCCTGGTGTTCGACACCTTCGGCAACGTGTCGGGGGTTGACCGCCTGGAAGGCCTCTTGGTGATCAAGCCCAGTGGGGTTCCCTACGAGGAGCTCACGCCGGCGCACATGGTGCCCGTGTCGGTCGAGACCGGTGAAGTGCTGGACGGCGATCTGCGACCATCATCGGACACCCCCACACACCTGGAGCTGTATCGGGCGTTTCCGTGCGGGGGAATCGCCCACACCCACTCGGAGTTCGCAACTGCTCTCGCGCAGGCGCGACTTCCCGTGCGGTGTATGGGCACCACCCACGCCGATTACTTTCGCGGTGACGTGCCGGTGACCCGTCCGATGAGCCAGGAGGAGGTTGAGGGGGAGTACGAGAAGAACACGGGCCTGGTCATTGTGGAGACCTTCCACACGCAACAGATCTCGCCGACCGAGCTGCCGGGAGTGCTCGTGGCCAACCATGCGCCGTTCACCTGGGGCGGGAGTCCGTCCCAGGCCGTGAAGCACGCCCGCGTTCTCGAATACCTGGCGCGCATGGAGGTTGCTGCGCTGCAGTTAGCCCCGGACGCCCCGAGGCCCGCCCAGTACCTGGTGGACAAGCACTATCGGCGAAAGCACGGCAAGGACGCCTACTACGGGCAGCAGTAACGTGTCCCTCGCCCGGGCCGTGCTGTGGGATCTGGACGGAACCCTCGGGGACTCGAGGGCGTACCACTGGAGCGCCTGGCGGGACACGATGGCCGGAGAGGGCGTCTCCATCACGGAGGCACAATTCCTCGCCACGTTCGGCCAACGCAACGACGCGTTTCTGACCGAGTGGCTCGGACACGATGCCGGTCCAGCACGGTTGAAGGCTGTAGGGGAGGCCAAAGAGAGCTGCTATCGACGACTCGTCGAGGAGGGCGGACTGGCACCCCTCCCCGGTGCCGCCGAGTGGGTACAACGTCTGCACGACGAGGGATGGCCCCAGGCCATCGCCTCCTCCGCCCCACGCCTCAACGTGGAGGTCATGCTTCGGGCGCTGGGGCTCGAAGGATTCTTCGACGTAACGGTCAGCGGCGAAGACGTCACGAAGGGAAAGCCTGATCCAGAGGTCTTCCTCGTGGCCGCGGCTCGGGTCGGCGTACCACCCGCACACTGCATAGTGGTCGAAGACGCCGCGGCAGGTGTCGAGGCGGCCCGCCGTGCCGGCATGCAGAGTATTGGAGTCGGCGACGCGCTTGGCGCCGCCGACGTCACGGTATCGTCGCTGGCGGAGCTACCCCCCGACGCGTTCGACCGCCTGGTGCTCTAGGACTCACCCCGGTGGGCACCGCCGCCCCCAGGAGTACGATCCAACAGAGACGTATCGCTGTCATCGTTTCCTCGCTCCTACCTGAGACGTACCTCGTATCCGGTCGCTACCTGACAAACAACTCCGCTATCTCCAGCGCCGTCTGGGCCTGGCCCGGCACGCTCGACATGTTGGCGATGACCGCCACGACGATACCCTCCTGGGGGAGCATCACGAAGGCCGTCGACCCGCCCATCGAACCGCCGGTGTGGCCCACGGCGCGACGGCCCTGGCTTGTTTCCCGTACGCTCCACCCGATGCCATAGTTGGTTTCGCTGCCGTCCCTCAATTGCTGCGAGGTCTGGAGCAGAGCCAAGGTCTCGCCTCGGAGGAAACCGGGCTCCAGATGGCCCACCCCGAACCGCAGCAGATCCTCGGCGCTGGACAGGAATCCGCCGCCGGCCCACTTGACGCTGTTGTCGACGAACGGCCCGTTGATGAGTACGGAGTCCCGGAGCATGTAGTAGCCCGTCCGCTGCGGAATGATGCTGTCCACTTTGTCCGGCCCGGTGTGCCGCATCCCCAGCGGTGCAAACACCCGCTGCTGCATGAAGTCCAAGAAGTTCTCCCCGGAGGCGGCTTCGATGATCGCGCTGATCAGGTTCCAACCGTAGCTCGAATACGAGTAGCGCGTGCCGGGCTCGAACAACAGTGAGTCGTCATCAAATACCTGCAACGCCTCCGACACAGAGGCATACGACCGGTTACTCTCGAACTCGTTTCCCGCATAGTGCCGGATACCCGCGATGTGGCCGGCGAGTTGGCGCGTGGTGATGGCGTACCGCTTTTCGGGAAAATCGGGCACGTAGCGCTGCACCGGCGCGTCGAGATCCAATCGCCCCTCTTCGACCAGGAGCCCGATGGCCGCCGCCGTGAACGTCTTCGACACGCTGCCGATCCGAAACCGAGTGCTGGGCAATACCGGGGTGCCGGTTTCGACGTTGGCGTCACCAAATCCTTCCGCCCACACGACCCGCCCGTCGGCATAGACGCCGGCGACGTAGCCGGCGATGCGTTGTTCGGCGACCTTGGCGCGGACCAGCTCCCGCGCAGCGGCGATGGCGCCGGTCGACACTTGAGCTACTGCCGGGCCCGTGGCCCCGATCGTCCACAGCAAGCCGCTCAGCACGGCTCTCAATGTGATTTTGTTCAACGGTTCATCTCACTTGTTGTCTCGTCCAAGGACTTTTCCGGGCAAGGCGTGTTGTTCTCATGTCGACAGTGCGCGCTCTGCTCGGAGGTCACCAATAGTACGCCCAAACGGCGCACCTCGTAACACACTCTGGCAGGCACTCTTGCGCTCGGCGCCGGAACCAATACCTTGGGCCCGGTGTTGTATTAGGTAGGGCGTAAGTGAATGCAGGATATAGTGTTAGCAGCACCCGCCGTCGGCTGCCAAGCGTTGCGGGTGATTGAGGTCACTGAGGAGCGAACCGATAAGATAGAGGATTGTAGTAGGGCCCGAGTTCGACGCGACGCAAAGGAGGAACCCAGATGATGATCGCGCCGATGATCCACAAGATGCTGCGCCGCGAAGATTTGAAACGCCTTGTGGCCGAGATTGCGATGACGGATCCGCAGGAGGCGTACCCGGCTGAGCGAAAACTCGAAGCCGGCAAGGTCGATGCGCTGTTGGATTCGGAGGTCGCTCTCCAAGCGGTCCGGGGTCGCGGAGGCGCACCCGCCCCACTTCCTCTCACCCTCTTGTGGTACGTTCCCGTTCGGGCGGCGTTACGCCAACGAGGCGAGCGCAACATCGAGCTGGCCGACTACACCGCCTCCCTGCCGGTTGCCTTCCTGTCCGCTCGCGCCGGCAACCGCCTCGCCGGCGGCGACGGCACGCTGGCCGCGTGGACGAGTGCCATTCACGCCCTTCCCCGTGACACCGTCGCTCAAGGAGAACGCGCCGCGTACTGCGGGGCCCTGGCCCTGTGGTGGACGGGGGTCTTTCCCGAGCGGGTGAGTCGGCGGGCCCAAGGTGGGGGAATGATCCGCGCCTACGTCGACTTCGCGGCAGGGGCACTCGATTTGGCCGCCCGCACCTTGTGGAACATCGCGCCGAAACCCGCGGCCCTATA
The DNA here is from genome assembly GCA_039588255.1 of Gemmatimonadota bacterium. GTDB lineage: Bacteria > Gemmatimonadota > Gemmatimonadetes > Gemmatimonadales > GWC2-71-9 > B3T1B10. The sequence continues at coordinate 24,971 of JBDHAF010000030.1, forward strand.
CGCAGCGGCGGCCGAGCGGACGAGCATCCTGCGAGACGCGTTGCACGACGTCGGCCGGGATTATTTGGGTCGCGACGCCCACACACCCGAAGGCCGGTTGCAGCGTTACCTCGAGCGGCTCACGCCAGACACTCAAGAGCAAGGCGAGGGTTCCTGAACGCTCCCCCGCCGCCGTTTTCCGCTGGCGGCGAGCGCCGTTTGACCCCACCTTTGACGGCGAACGTTCCGACCGGTACACAGACACCATGGGCCAGTTAACCGCCTGGTTACAGCAAAACTTCGGGCTCTCCCCGGACGTCCAACAGCGGGTGTTGGCCTCGATCGTGGCCGTCGCCGTGATCTGGGCGATCCGCCGCATCATCCTCGTGGTGGTCAACCGGAACATCTCGGATCTTTCCGCCCGCTACCGCATTCGCAAGACCACTCTCTACGTCGCCGTCCCCATCGGGATCCTGATCGTCGGGCGGATCTGGTTCGAGGGGCTCCAGTCCGTCGCAACCTTCTTCGGGCTGCTCACCGCGGGTCTCGCCATCGCCCTCAAAGACCTGGTGGTCAATCTGGCGGGGTGGGGCTTCATCCTCTGGCGGCGGCCGTTCGGCGTGGGCGACCGTATCCAAATCGGCGAGCACACGGGCGACGTCATCGACATCCGCATCTTCCAGTTCACTCTCATGGAGATCGGCAACTGGGTGCATGCCGAGCAGAGCACGGGGCGGATCATTCACGTGCCGAACGGCAAGGTCTTGAGCGAGGTCCTGGCGAATTACAGTCGCGGGTTCCAGTACATCTGGAATGAGGTGGCGGTGCTCGTCACGTTCGAGAGCAACTGGCGCAAGGCCAAGGAGATCTTGCGCGCCATCGCGGAGAAGGAGTCGAAAACCACCAGCGAATCGGCCCACCGCCGTGTCGAAGAGGCGTCGCAGAAGTTTCTCATCTCGTACTCCAAGCTCACGCCGACCGTCTATACGTCCGTGGAAGACTGCGGCGTGGTCCTGACCATGCGCTACCTCTGCATACCGCGAGGCCGCCGCGGAAGCACGGAGGCCGTGTGGGAGCAGATCTTGGACCAGTTCGCCGAGTGTGACGACATCGACTTCGCCTATCCCACGCAGCGCCTCTATTACAACGTGGTCGAGGGCAAGCCGTCGGCCCGGGCGCCGGGAAGCTCCGCCCTGGAGTTCCCCAATCCCCCGAGTCACCCGTAGCATGGCGTTCGTTCCCTTCGAGCTGGAGCGCTGGCAGAGTGTCTGGGAGAACAAGGTCCGGTTCAACCTGGCGGAGAGCGGCGTGCACCCCCTCTCCGTCGAGGAGCTCCTCGAGATCACCGACACCGATCCGGAGATCCTTGGAGCGCAGCGGCTGTTGTACAGCCAGAGCAACGGCACCGAAGCCCTGCGGGCGGCGATCAGTGCCCTCTATCCGGGAACGACGGAGGACAACATCCTCGTGACCGTGGGGAGCTCCGGGGCCAACTTCGTCATCTGCTGGACGACGCTGGAGCCCGGTCAACGAGCCACCATCCAGGTCCCCAACTACCTCCAGACTTGGGGCGTGGCCCGGAGCAATGGAGCCGACGTCAACACGTTCCCCCTCAGACCGGAACTGGGGTGGGAGCCGGACCTGGACGAGATGCGCGCGGCGATTCGCCCCGACACCAAGCTCGTGGTGATCACCAACCCAAACAATCCCACGGGACGCGTGCTGTCGGCGGAGGCACGGGACGCCATTCTGGCACGGGCGGCGGACGTGGGCGCGTGGCTCCTGGCAGACGAGGTGTACCAGGGCGCCGAGCGCGACGGCGCGCTGACGGAGTCGTGCTGGGGCAAGTACGACCGGGCGGTCATAACCGGAGGACTCTCCAAGGCCTATGGCCTCCCGGGACTCCGCATCGGATGGGTGGTGGGCCCTCCCGCTTTCATTAAAGAAGCGTGGAGCCGCCAGGACTACACCGTGATCGGCCCCAGTGCCGTGAGCGACCTCCTGGCCACCAGGGCCCTGGGGGCCAGGGACAGGATCCTGGAGCGAACCCGAGGAATCCTGCGGGAGAACTACGCGACTCTGGAGGGCTGGCTCCAGTCCCTCGGCGACCTCCTTACCTGGCGGCCCCCGGACGCCGGCGCCATCTGTCTGGTGGAGTACCGCCTTGGCATCGAGTCGATGGCCCTGGTGGAGCACCTCCGGGAGACCCAGGACATCCTCATGGTCCCGGGGGCTCATGTGGGCCTGGAGAACTACCTCCGGATCGGCTTCGGCGAGGAACCCGGCTACCTGGCAGGCGGCCTCGACGCCCTGGGGGCCGGGCTCCGGGGCCTCGTCCGGGACTGAGAATCCGCAACCGGATCGCCCCAAACCTTTTCTACTGTTATATTTACAGTCTGGCTAAGACCTCGCCCTATCTCGGCGAACGCGCGTGGGGAATGTCAATTAGACACTTCCGTCACGCGTTCTCTGTCAGGGGCAGGCCCAGGAGCGGACCCGGCGGAGAAGACATCTCCGGTCTCCGAGGACCAGACCGAGACGGAGGCCGAGGCGCCCGAGATCGAGCCCACCCCGGCCACCACCCCCGCCGCCGACGCCCCCGTGCCCGAGCCGGATGACGACGGCCGGCACGATCTCGGGAGGCCCGAGTACTACCTCAACCGGGAGCTCACCTGGCTGAACTTCAACTTCCGAGTCCTCGCCGAGGCGGAAGACCAACGCCTGCCGTTGCTCGAACGGGCCAAGTTTATCGCCATCGTCAGCTCGAACATTGACGAGTTCTTCATGAAGCGGATCGGCGGTCTCAAGCAGCAGCTCGGCGCCGGCATCCAATCCCGCACCCTCGACGGACGGACACCGGAAGAGCAGCTCGACGCCAGCCGGGCGCTGGTGCGCACGCTCCGAG
>JBDHAF010000031.1:0-27388 GCA_039588255.1 Gemmatimonadota bacterium
CAACGCCGACAGTCGCAGGTCGAAGCCGAGGAGGAAGTACGCCGCCACGGCCGACAACGACCAGGTGGCAACGACGCCGATGCTGGCCAGGTTGCGCACCACCCGGCCGATCTTGGCCAGCTCGTCGATATCGAGGCTCAATCCACCTTCGAAGAGAATGATGGCCACGGAGAGCGAGACGATCGGAAAGAGGGCTTCCCCGAGTAAGTCGTCGGGATTGATCCATCCGGTGGCCGAGCCCGCCACAAAACCGGCCAGCAGCAGGAGGAAGATGGCCGGCAGTCGCAAACGCCACGACAACCACTGCGCCGCGATGCCGATGACGATGATGGCGGCAAGGCCGATGAGGGGATGTTCCACTATGGGCTTATGACGTCGGGTGAGTGGGGAAACACAACGATCACATCCTGCTGCGGCAGGGTACCCGCCGAAAAGACCTTGATATGACTCCCCAGGCGCTGAACGTTGGGCCGTCCCTCGAGCCAGGGATCGATGGGGCCCAGGTCATCGGGCTTGTCGGGAGATGTCTCGAGATCGGGATGCTGGTAGTGCATTGGGATCAGCACCCGCGGCTGCACCGCGGTCAGGGTCGCTTCCGTATCGGCGGCGGACAAGATGTGGTACTCGGCATCGGCCGGCATCATCAGGATGTCGACGCGTCCCAGCTCTTGAACATTCGATTCGGTGAGCGGCCCATTGTCCCCGAGGTGTGCGATCCGGAGTCCGGCAACCTCGAGAACGAACAAGGTGTTGATCTGGCCGAACTCCTTGCCGTAGGGATCGGCGTGCTTCCCGCGGATGCCGCGAATCGTAATGTCTCCCACCGTGTACGAACCGGGATCGCGGATCACCTCGACACGCTCGCCCCAGGGAAACGGACGTCCCATCCGGTCGCCGGCATCGTGGTCGTAGTGGGGGTGGGTGATCAGGATGGCATCGGCATCGAGACTGTCGGGAAAGCCGTACCCCAGCCAAACCTGGTTCGCGTACGGGTCGATGATGATCTGTGTGCCTTCGGGCGAGTGGATGCGAAAGGCCGCGTGGGCGATGTACTCAATCGAGACCTGACCCAGCGTCACGCCAGATGCCGGAAGTACGCGGACGTCCCGGTCCGGTCGCGCTTCGCCGCACGCAAACAGGGTCAGGGGTGCAACCGCAACAAACGGGGCGAGAATCCCTCCGATTGTCCTGCAGCTCCGCATGGATACCTCGGTGCCGGGATAGAGTCCCACTCGGGGTGTGCATAATAATGTGCTGCAACGTTCGTTGACCAGTCGTCAGCTACTCAGAAGCCGTCCTCGTACAACTCAGCCAGCTTCTTGAGCGTGTTACCGTAGTCGCCGGTCTCGTCCGCCACTTGGAGCGCCGCGATCATTTCACGGGGCACGATTGCGGATCCGCCGAACGTCTCGGCCAGGGGCTGCCCACGACGTTGTTGTATCGGTATGTGGGCGACGTGACGAGTGATCTCCGGGCTTTCCGTCGCCTCGGCGGCCAGCCGGACCACCCGATCCAAAGGGAGGCCGGCCTCGACTCCCAGCGCCATGGCCCGACAGAGCCGGGCGAGTACGACCTTCGGGCGATTGCGGTATCTTCGTGCCGCTGCCAGGAGGAGCGTACCTCCTGCAGTGACCGCAAGCGCCAGTTCGCCCGTCACCGTCAGGACATAGAGGGTGGCATTACCGAAGAAGAGAATGGGGAACGGTGCGATAAAGCTTGCGGCCAGGACGTTCATCATCGGATACGACATCTTCTTCTTCACCCACAACGTCATCCGATGCTCGTTCTGAAAGTACGTCCCGAGGAGCTCGAGGATCTCTTCCAGGCCTCCCGCCTCATCACCGAGCTCCAGTAATGCCGCCTCGAACGGCACAAAGAGGTCCGGTCTCTCTTTGATCGACGTTGCGAGCGGTTCTCGTTTTTGGACGCCTTGGAGCAGATGGCGGCGCATTCGCTCCACCGTGGGCGAGCGGCGGAACTCTCCGGTGGTTGTCAATACTCTCTCATGGGACAGCCCGGCCCGGTAGCCCGTATGCCACATGCGATACAACTCCGCCTTGTATCGCGCCACATCGAGTTCATTCCAGGCGCTTGTGAGCGAGTGGGCCATGCGCTTGCCTCGAGAACGAGCGCGTTCGCTCCGCTGGAATGAGCCTGGGGCGACACGCCGCTATTGTTGGTGATCGCTCTCTTCGTAGTGCTTCCGGAGCAGATCCTCCCCGAAGTCATCCTCTAAGTCGCGCCACACCGAGTGGACGTGGTTGGCGTTGCCCTGTGTGTTGTCGTACTCGATCAGCACGGTGGGACCGTGTACCCGGTAGTAGTGCCCTTCTCCCCGACGGACACTGCCGGCCCAGGCAAAGTAGAGGTTGTCGATCCCCGCCTCATGGATCTTCTCCATTCGAGCGCGTGCGATGTCCGGTCTGGCATTGTGGACGTACTCGCCGATCAAATATAGGAGCGCTTCGCGTTGGATATCGTTAATCTCCGACGCCGGGAGCCCTTCGAATCGCTCGAGCCGTGCGTGGCGATCGTTGCCGGTGATGATGTCCCGAGGCGCCGTGTCGGCGATGATGGCCTTGGCTCGCTGGGCTTCGCTCAACATGCCGAGCAGCGTCCGCGCCCGATCCTCCTCCGCCCCAAGGAGCCGCCAGCCGGCGAACGGTCCCCCACGCACCTCGGCGGGATTGGACCCCATGAACGCCGGCGTCGCAACGGTCATCTCGTTCGTCGCCGACGTGAAGTTGAGGGAGATGTGGTGGCCTTCGAAGCGCCAACCCCACGGATCGTCCTGCCCTGGAGTTCCAAAGATCTGGAAGTAGTAATCCTCCGGATCACGTCGAGCGCTGTTCGTCAACGCGCCGAGAATCCCCTCCAGCTGCATAACGCCCGTTGCCTTGAGGTAGCCCTGGGAGCTGAGAACGCTTTGCATCAGCACATGCGCCGCGGTTCGCTGCTCACCTGTCATGTCCTTGAGGGGCAACCCTTTTCTCTCGCGCGGAATGAAGTGCCAGTCGAAGCGCTCTTCGCCGTCAAACGGGAAGACGGCCCTGGCACGTGTTGCGTCATCCAACGAGCCGAGGAATGCTTCCGCCGCAGCGACGACATCACCCCCATAGCTCGACGGGGCGGAGCGCCACGGCCGGGAATCGGACGCCATGAGAAAGACGAGAAAACAGACCGCGATGAGACTTTCCCATTCAGTCTTGCTGGCGCGCATAGAAGACCTCCTGGCGATGTACGAGACAATGATTGTGTGGCCAAGATGGGTCCGGGGCCCCGGGTTCGCCAGGGTTAGAAGTAGCGACTCAGCGTCAGGCCCACGCTGCTGTCCTGCCGCGGTGCGTGCCGCGGTTCCCGACCGGCGGCGCCGGCAAAAACCTGCACCTCCAGCGCGACAGTGAACGCATCGGTCAGCCGTCTGGCGGCCCGGAGGTTGAAGATCCTGTTTCCGGTTCCACGATCGAGGAACGCGCCCGCCGAGATCTCCCCGGCTTGCATGAAGAGCCGTGCTCCAAGGAACACATCGTCCTGAAACGAAGTGGCCGCGCGGCTACCGCGGCTGTCGTAGACGTACTCAGCGAACACGCTGAGGTAGTCGGCAAAAGCATACTCTAAACCACCGGCAATCGTGCCATAGCGCCCCGCTGGGGCCGCCTCTGTTGCGCCTTCGAGCTTCCAGAGCCACCGGCCCGTCGTGAGCTGGAGGTCGACGCTCGTGCGATCAACCAGATCGTAATGGGGAATCCACACCGCCCGGCCCACACTGTCACGGTCGAGGAAGAAGCGCGGCTCTCGACCCGTCCCGCGGAAGTGAGCCACTCCGATGTCCCATCCACCTATCGCGTGGGTCCACCGGGCCGCCCAGTCGAGGTGTAGTGCCTTGGCAGCAGATTCGTAGGTTGCACGTGCCTCATCGACAGACAATGGTGACCAGAGACGACCGGCCTGGCCTGCAAACGACCGCTCCCTGAACCCGGTCAACAAGAACACCTCGACCCTGCCCCAACTTCTCGTCCAGGCGAGGCTGACCATCGGCTGACCGAGCTTGCCATACCCTACACCACCCCCGACGAATTCGCGCTGGTTGAGGACGTCAACGACATGCCGGGATTCGGCCACGCCCCAGAACACCTCTCGCATGCCGGCGTTGAGTTCCCAGCTTCGCCATCGTCCCTGCCAGCTCAAGTCACGGAAGTCGAGCCGGGTTCGCTCGGCATTCACCGGGTCCCAGCGCACGAAGGGCTCTACGGTGAGAGATTGTCTTCCGCGATCCCAGTTCCAACCCCGCCGGAGCGAGAACGTCATCGTTGTCTCATACCGCCTCGCGCCTTCAACGAGAGGAATGCCGGGAAACGCCCGCCCCTCGAGTGCCATTGCGCCGCGCCACTGCGCCGACAGCGGTGCGCTCACGCCGCCCAAGACCGCAAAAAGCAGCACGGGGACCCGCACACCGACAACGTTCATCTCACTCGGCTCAGGTTGTTGCGATCGAAGTCCCGCTCGCTCAATCCCGTCCCGAATCGGTAGTCACTCCACCGCAGGGTCGTGCTCTTCCCGGTCCGGTGGTTTACCATGTGCATCTCGTCCGGGCGCCAGTACGCCTCCGCATAACGCCTGTAGCCCCGAAGCTGCAAGGTCTTGAGAAGCACATCGCTTCGGTCGTAATACTCGATCTGCAGAACGCGATACTCTTCCGAATCGAACCACACGACCTGGCGTGCGTATCCGGAATTGGGGCCCGTCGGAACACGCTCTACGACAAGCGTGCCCATGCCGTCGATCTCGTCATGCCGAAGAAAACGGTAGGTATACTTGCCCAGCTCCTGTGAGCCGATGTCCTCATACGCGAACTCGCTACCCATGAAGGAGCTGGATTGATTCCCGGATGCGATGCGCTTCACGCGTCGCAGGGCCGGAAGATAGAGCCACTGATCGTCCGCGCCGGCGGTGTGTCCCACCGTCAGCAGCGCCGTGCCTTGAAGGTCCCGAGGCTGGTCGAAGACGAGGATGGTCTGGTTGCCGTCTTCCTCGACCTCGAGCGTCTTGATGCGCATGACCCGGGTGTGCTCGCTGCCGTTGCGGCTGCGTAGGGTCATCGTCAGTTCGGCGGTGATATCGTGGTACCCCGAGTCGCGACGATCCGCCTCTGCGGCGATCTCATACCCCCGCGCTTCGAGATCCTGAGCGGCCGCCACAGTCGGAACGGATAGTCCACCGACCGCCAACAAGGGCCACAAACGACCCCTCCGGTGCGTAGCCATTAGACCTCCTGCACTTGCGCACTGACAGGCTCACGGGGTGCAACCCTGCGCCACGCAAATGAGATGAAGGAAGGGAAGAGAAAGAGATCGGCAGCTACCGCGGCGACCGCACTCACGGCCGTCATCAGGCCGACCAGGAACATCACTTCAAACTGCGCGAACACCAGCAAAGAAAAGCCACTGGCCACCACAATGGTGGTCTTCAGAATCGCCGGGCCAGTTTCGGTGACGCTCTGTTGTAGCGCCGCCTCCAGCGGGAACCCCTGCTGGATGGCCTGTCTGAATCGGCCCAGCAAGTGGATCGTGTCATCGACCGCCAAACCGAAGGCGATGGAAAAAACGAGTATCGTCGAGGGTTTCAGGTCAAAGCCACCCAGCTTCATCACCCCCAGAAGTACCACCAGCGGGAACAGGTTGGGGACGAGAGCAACTAACCCGTACCGCAACGAGCGGAACATGTACACCATGACGCCGGTGATGAGAATCAGGGCGACCAGCAGACTCGGTCCAAAGCTCTTGAGGAGGTGCGCCGTGAATTCTTGGAGGAGCTTGGCTGTTCCGGTGGACACGGCGGTCCCAACTGGCGGTGGGTATTGCTCCAGGTATCGATCCACTCGTTGGAGGAACGGCACCAACACTCCGGATCCCGCATCGCGTACCGCGACGATCACCTGGGCTTCCCCATCCAACTCGCGATATACATCCTCGACGAATTCCGGATCGTGCAGTCCAGCGAGGAACAGCAGCTGGCTCGCTTCCTCGACACTGGCCGGGAGAAGCCGATCCCCGGCGTCACCGTCCAGCGCGGCCTGCCGCAACTGCCTGAGATAATCGGGTAACGCCACCGTGCTGATCACCAGGGAATCCATTTCGACAAACGCCTGGAAGTCTTCCATCCACTTCAGGGCGTCCGGGTGGTGCAGAACCTCTTCATCGGTTTGCCGTAAAAGCACATTCACCTGAAACAGCCCGAAGCCCCTCGCCTCGACCCACCGCAGGTCTCGAATGAGTCCCGACGTCTCCTTGAGATCGTCGACGAGAAACGTGTTGACGCGAAGCTTCGTACCCAAGGCGAGGGCCGTGACGGCGACGACGGCGAAGGACCCAACTACCCACCTCGACGGTCGCGCGCCAAACCCAACGGCGATATCTACGACGCGTCGCATCCATCGATGATTCACGGATCGGTCGTCCCCGGCCTCCAGCGCCGAGTAGCTCAGCAACACGGGAAGGAGCGTCACGCTGAACACGAATGTCAGGAGAATGGCGATGGCCGTGAACAGGCCAAACTCCACCACGATGCCGATACGCGTACCCATCAGGCTGCCGAAACCGATGGCCGTCGTGAGCGACGTGTAAAAGCACGGCGTCGCCAGTTCCGTGAACGCACTGGCGACCGCTTCATCCGACGGCGCCGTGCGCCGCTTACGGCGGTAATGGTCGAGGAAGTGAATCGAATCGCTCACCCCGACGACGAGCACGATGATGGGGACGAAGATGGTCAGGACGGTGATGGGCTTCCCGGTGAAGCCCATCAAGCCCACAGTGCAGAAATACGCCGGGAGCATCGCGGTCAGGCACAATGCCACCTGTCCCACGTGCCGGAAGAAGAAGAACAACAGGCCAAAAAACACCGGCATCCCCACCGCCAGCAGCAACACCTGATCACCCTGGAGCAGCTTCGGTAGGCGGGATCGAACGACCGGAATGCCACCCAGCACGAGCGTGCCTTCCAGGAGATCGAGGGCCGCGAGTCGCTCGACGAGCGTCTCCTCCACCTCCCGGCGTCGTCGATCGTCGTTCTCGTCCTGGCTCAAATATCCGTGCAGTCCGAGAACGCTTTGGTCCTCGTTCCACAGGTAGCCGCTGAAGAGTCGGTCATCGCGGTGCCGTAGGAGGGTCTGTCGGACCTGCTCATCGGTCAGCCGGCTGCCCTCGACGAGGGGACGAATGCGGAGAGCCGGTTCTCCATCCACCTCCGCCACCTCCGCCACCTCGACACTCCCCATCCAGTGAACGTCCTGGAGCCCGACCTCCTCGAATATCCGGGCGGCGGCTTCCAGCGCCTTGTACGACGCAACGCCCGGCGGCGACGGCCCCTGCCAGAACAGGGAGAATCGTGTGTCCTCTTTGGGAAAGCTCTCCCGGTAGCGCTCGTAGGTGTTGCGTTCGGGACCCCACGCCGGGAAGAACTGTTCGACGGTGTAGTCGATGCGTACCCTGGCTGCTCCTGCGGCGCCGACGGCCAGCACGGCCCCGGTCATCGTGAGGACGAAGGGCCGGTGTGAAACGAGCCAGCGGAAGTAGCGGTTCGATTTGGATTGCATAGCGGATTCGGCGCCCGCCCGTCCGGCGAGCCCTTCCATGGCGGACAAGATGCCGTGGGACCGTCAAGCCGGTGTCAAGCACGCTGAACCCAGCAAAACCGGGCGATTCCGGGGTGTCCGCCCGCCTGGCGGCGGGTGGCGCCAATCGTTATGGTCACGCGATAGCCGGCGCGGCCGGCCACAGCCCATCACCACCTGCCTGAGATAGACTCATGATCGGTATCCCACGCACCACCTGGCGGTCCACGCTGGCCGGAGTCGCCCTGACCGCCATCCTGACCGCGACACCGATGGCGGCGCTGAATGCCCAGGAGAGAATCACGACTCCCCGGGAACAGTTCGGCTTCAACATCGGCGACGACTATCACCTGGCCAATTACACCCAGCTCATGGAGTACTGGCAAAAGCTCGAGCGGGAATCCCCGCGGATGGTCTTGCGGGAAATGGGGGAGACCGCGGAGGGTCGCCCGCAGCTCATCGCCATCATCACCTCGCCGGAAAACCACCCGAACCTCGACCGATACAAGGAGATCGCACGGCTGCTGGCGCGGGCCGAGGGCTTGACCGACGAGCAGGCTCGGGAGCTGGCGCAGGAAGGCAAGGCTGTGGTCTGGATCGACGGTGGACTCCACGCCACCGAGGTGCTGGGGGCGCATCAGTTGATGGAGATGGTCTATCAGATGGTGAGCCTGACCGATCGGGAGACGATGCGGTTTCTCGACGACATCATCCTCCTTGCGGCACACGCCAACCCCGATGGCATGGAGCTTGTGTCTGACTGGTACATGCGGGAGCCCGATCCCACCCAGCGTCGTAGCGGAGGGATCCCGCGACTGTACCAGAAGTACATAGGACACGACAACAACCGGGACTCGTACCTGGTGAGCCAGCCTGAAACCGAGAACATGTCCCGCATCCAGTTTCGGGAGTGGTATCCCCAACTGATGTACAACCACCACCAGACCGGACCGGCGGGCACCGTGATGTTCGCGCCACCGTTCCGCGATCCTTTCAACTACAACTACGATCCGCTGATCCCCCTGGGCATCGAGGCGGTGGGCACGGCGATCCACTCCAGGCTGGTGGCGGAAGGCAAAGCCGGGTCCACGATGCGGTCGGGCGCGAGTTACTCGACCTGGTTCAACGGCAACGTGAGAACGGTCGGGTACTTCCACAATCAGATCGGGATTCTGACCGAGACCATTGGCAACCCGACGCCGGTGCGCATTCCTTTTTTGCCACGACGGCAACTCCCGAACGGCGATCAGCCAATGCCCATCGAGCCCCAGGAGTGGCACTTCAGGCAATCGATCGATTACTCCATCACGGCCAACCGGGCCATCATGGACTACGCCTCCCGGAATCGGGAGACGATGCTGTACAACCGCTATCTCATGGGCAAGAACTCCATCGAGCGGGGCAGCCGCGACAGCTGGACGATTCATCCCCAGGTTATCGATGCGGTCAACGACGCCGTGGCGGCGAGCCAGCGCGGCGCGCAGCAAGCGCAGGCGCAAGCGTTCCGGCGGTTCCGCGGTGTGTCCGACGAGTACTTCGAGATGCTGCGCCTCCCCGAGAGCCGGGACCCTCGGGGATTTATTCTCTCGGCGGACCAACCTGATTTCCCCACCGCGGTGAAATTCCTGAACGCCCTGATCAAGAGCGGCATCGCCGTGCACCGCGCCACAAGTGACTTCGAGGTCGCCGGGCAGTCGTATCCTACCGGATCGTATGTCGTGAAAGCGGACCAGGCGTTCCGGCCCCACGTCCTCGACATGTTCGAGCCGCAGGATCACCCGAACGACTTCGAGTACGAGGGCGGGCCGCCGATCCCGCCGTACGACAACGCCGGTTACACGCTGGCCCTCACGATGGGCGTGGAGTTCGACCGGATCCTCGAGGGCTTCGACGGTCCCTTCCAGCAGATCGACGGGTTCGCCACGCCGATGGCCGGCCGGGTCACGAACGCCCAAGGTGCAGCCGGTTTTCTGCTGAGCCATGAGGTCAACGACGCCGCCGTGGTCACCAACCGTCTCCATGCCGACGATCAAGAGGTGTACTGGCTGACGGCGCCGTTCGCGGCAAGCCGCACGACATATCCCCCAGGGACGATCTACATTCCCGCCGACTCGTCCACCCGAGAACGACTCGAGGCGATGGCCACCGAGCTGGGCGTGAATTTCACCGGCGTGCAGTCCGCTCCCGCAGGGAGCGCGCTGCGTGTGCGCCCGGTACGCATCGGGCTATGGGACCGGTACGGCGGCTCCATGCCGTCGGGGTGGACACGCTGGCTGCTGGAACAGTTCGAGTTCCCCTTCGAGTTGGTGTATCCCCAAGAGCTCGATGCCGGGAACTTGAACCGAAGCTACGACGTGTTGGTGTTCGTCGACGGCGCCATCCCCGGGGGTGGCGGTGGTGGTGGGTTCCGCGGGTCCGGCGGCGGCGGCCCCGACCCGGCGAGCATTCCCGACGAGTACCGAACCTGGTTGGGCAACGTGTCCACGGACCGATCCGTACCGGAACTCATCGAATTCATGAATCAGGGCGGCACGCTGGTCGCCATCGGCAGCTCCAACTCCATGGTGCAATACGCGGAGCTGCCCCTCACGAATCACATCGTCGATGGCCAGGGACAGCCGTTGTCCCGCAACGATTACTACATCCCCACCTCGGTGCTCCAGGTGCGGGTCGACAATACCCGGCCGCTGGCCTACGGCGTCAAGGACCGCGTGGACGTGATGTTCTCGAACAGTCCGGTCTACCGGCTGCGCCCGGAAGCGTACATGGAAGGTGTGCGTCCGGTGGCGTGGTTCGACAGCGACGCGTCCCTGAGAAGTGGATGGGCATGGGGGCAGCACCATCTCAACGGCGGCGTCACGATCGCCGAAGCGAAGGTGGGCCAGGGGAACTTGTTCATTCTTGGACCGGAGGTGCTGTTCCGGGGACAGCCCCACGGCACGTTCAAGTTCTTCTTTAACGGGATCTACTTGTCCGGCGCCACGAGGGTGCAGCTAGGAGATTCAACGACCGGCGGCAACGACTGAGATATGGCCACGGAATCCACGGACCACACGGAATGAGGCTTGTGGGCTTTCTGACACAGAATGCGAACTTCCGTGATTTCCGTGTGTTCCGTGGCTAGCAGCTCAGAACAAATGGCCTAATCCCATATAGGCCTGCACGCCCGCCTCGGGGCCGTGGGCGACGTCGAGTGCCACGATGAACGCGTCGCCCATGCTCCAGCGGATCCCCCCGCCCTTCCCCCAGTGAAGACCTTCGCCAGCGTCGGTTCCGGCATCGTCCCACACTCGTCCCGCGTCGACGAACGCCACGACGCCGATGCGCCAGGGCTGCCCGAGACCGCCGAACTGTACGCCGCGCCACCGCAGCTCAAGGTTCGACAGGAAACGAGAGGTGCCGAGGTACCGGGCGCGGAACACGCCGCGCAGCGACTGCGCGCCGCCGACGCCCTCGAAATCCTTGAACGACGATGCCAGGCTGGGAAGCATGGCGACGGGCATCGTGCCGACGATGTGTTCGCCGAGGATGCGGCCGGCCAACGTCATGCTCGCGGCCAGTGGCACGTAACCTCGAGCCGCGCCCGTGAGGCGGGTGAAGTTGTCTTCGCTGCCCAGGACCTCCAAACCCTGCCACACGACGGCGTCCAGCCAGACGCCCCGGTGTGGGTCCCGCTCGTAGTCCCGGGTGTCGAAGACGATTCCGAGCTTCGGCCCGATGGACGCCGCCGAGAGATGTGAATCCGGAATCACGTCCGAAACAAGATCCTCACCGAAGCTCGTGTTCGGGCCATTGCTCTCACTCGTGTTGTGATACGCGGCGAAGCCGCCCAGCAGCCGTACGTTCGGCCGCATACGCCACTGCATAATCGCCTCGAAGATCCACCGGTCACGCGCGTAGGTGTAGAACTTGGGTGAGATGTCTTCGCCGACCAGTGTTTCGTCATAGTCGGTAGCGTTCCCCAATCCGTAATAGGGAACGGAGCGCTCGTTGGTGTATCCTGCGCCGAGCGAGAACCGCCACGCACCCCCGAACACGAACGGGGCGTCCACGAACACAAACACATCGCGACGCCCGTTCGTCGTGAAGAAGATCGAGGGCTCCAGCGCCCATTTGTACAGGTTACGGCCTTCGACGTAGCGGTAGATGCCGGCAACGGCGCCGTAGCCGAATCCCTCGTCCGAGTCGTAGTTGATGGCGGGGAGCCCGGTGACTTGGAGACCCGGATTGAATCCGTCTTGAGCGTGTGCGGCGACGGTGAGTGCGACGAGTTGGAGAACCAGGAACGCTGTGCGGCGCATGGAAGGTCTCAACGCCGGCTCCTCCAAAACAAGTACGCGGGGATCCCCAAGCCGATCAACCCCGATCCCAAGAGCGCATTGCCCGGATTCGACGCAATGGAGCTCAGCACGACGTACCCGGCTGCCACCACGAAGAGCCCCGGGATCCAAGGGTAGGCCGGCGTCCTGAAACGAAGGTTCTCGCCCCGGCGTCGAAACACGAACACGGTGGCGCCTGCCAACCCGAAGAAGATCCAGTCGCCAAAGACCACATAGTCGAGGAGCTGGCCGTACGTACCACTCAACGTCAATACGGATGCCCACACCGCCTGAAACACGATGGCCGCCGCCGGGGTCCGATGCCGGGGGTGCAGTTCGGCCATGCGCCGGAAGAATACCCCGTCCTTGGCCATGGCTTGATAGACCCTGGGGGACACCAGGATCACCAGATTCAAGAACCCGAACGTCGACGCCGCGATTCCCGCCGAGATCAGGGTCGCCCCCACCGGACCGAGCAGAGCCCGCATAACGTCCGCCGCCGGCGCCAGACTCGCCGCCAGGCCGATTACTCCGAGGACTTTGACGTACACCACGTTGGCCAGCACGTACACCAGCACCACGCCGGCTACCCCGAGGAGGAGCGCGCGCGGCAGCGTGCGCTCCGGATCCACGATCTCCTCGGCGACGTAGTTGGTCTGTTGCCACCCGCCGTAGGAGAACAGCACAGGAACCAGCGCGATCCCCACGACCGCCGCGAATCCGCCGAGCCCCAAGGCGTTGCCCGCCGTCTCGACGACCGCAAACTCGGGCTCCCCGCCGACCACGAACAATCCCACTACGATCAAAACGGCGAGGGCCAGTAGCTTCAGCACCGTGAACACGTTCTGCACCACGGCGCCGGTCCGGACACCCACGTAATTCCCCACCGACAGGAGCAGAATGGCCCCCACGGCCAGGGGGTTGATCCAACGGGTACCCAGGCCCGCCAGGTCGGCCGCATAGCGGGCAAACGTCACCCCAACTGCGGCGATGGCCCCCGTGCTGATCACCAGGAGAAGCGTCCACCCGTAGAGGAACGCCGGAAGCGATCCCAATCCGTCCCGCAGGTACACGTACCCCCCGCCCGCCTGGGGTCGGTTGGCTCCCAGCTCGGCGAAGCAGAACGCCCCGGCGAGGGCGATGACGCCGCCGATGACCCACACAGCCACCGTGAGCCCGGGCGTGCCGATCCGCTGGGCCACGATGGAGGGATTGAGAAATATCCCGGCGCCGATGATGCCGCCCATGACGAGCATCGTGCCGTCGAAGACGCCGAGGCGGCGGGCGTAAGTAATCGAGCTGGACGCTTCCTTCACTCGCTCTCCCTGTTGCGTGGGCCCTGCCAGCATACGCGCGTGAGGAACCCATCGGCAACACCGTATTCCGAAGGTCTCTTCACAATCAATTCATGGCCCCACACTAGATCCCATGGGATCTTCCATGACGCGCTGACGTGTGTCAGCTACATGAGAAGGAGACTCATTTGCATCTAGGCAGAGGCAGTGCCGTCAGCTCCCAAAGCGTGAACAACCCGCAGCGGCGCAAGCCTGACGCCGTGGGAGGGCAGACGACTGTCCTGGTCGGCAATCCCAACGTCGGTAAGAGCGTTCTCTTCAAGAACCTCACCAACCGCTACGTTACCGTCTCCAACTACCCGGGCACCACCGTCGATATCGCCAGGGCCCAGGCCAACTTCAACGGCCGGGCGATGGAGATCATCGACACGCCGGGCATCAACGACCTCACCCCTCGCGCCGACGACGCCCGGGTGGCGTTGAACCTCCTGGATCAGTACCCGGACTCGACCGTCGTACAGGTGGCGGACGCCAAGAACCTGCGGCGGGCACTGTTGCTCACCCTCCAGCTAGCGGAGCTCCAGCGCCCCATGATGCTGGTCCTCAACATGGTCGACGAGCTGGACGAGCGAGGCGGAAAGATCGACACGGATCGGTTGAGCGAGATCCTCGGCGTGCCGGTGGTCACCACCGTCGCCGTCCGAAACCAGGGAACCCAAGACCTGGTCGACGCCCTGTCGGAGGCCCGGAAGCCGACAGTTTCCGTCGACGACCACACCGCCAACGGCGATCTCTACGAGCGCAACCGAGTGCTCCTCCGCAAGGTGCACGACATTCTGGGCGAGACCTACCAGATCTCCCAGCCCCAGCACGCCTCGTTCAGCGTCAGGCTCGGCTTCTGGGCGATGCACCCCGTGAAGGGCCTCGCGCTCCTGGGCTTGGTGCTGTTCGTGGTGACGTGGTTCGTCGGACTGTTCGGCGCCGGCACGTTAGTGGACGCGATGGAGGTCCCCCTCTTCCAACAGCGCCTGAGTCCGCTGGCCATTCGCGGTGTAGACGCCGTCCTCCGTTTCCCCCACACGCACGACGTCGAGCTGATATCACACGCCGTCGGAGTCCCGCTCACACCGGTGCACGAGATCACGCTGGCAACACTGGACAAGGAAGCCATCCTGCCGCCGTACACGCTGCAGCCCGGAGTCGACCTCAGCACACCGCAGAACGTGTTGCGGGTTGCCCACGACTTCTTGGTGGGAGATTTCGGGGCGATCACGATGGCCCTGAGCTACGCTTTCGCCATCGTGCTGCCGATCGTCACCACGTTCTTCTTCGTGTTCAGCATCATGGAGGACTCGGGATACTTCCCCCGAATGGCGATCATGGTGAACCGGGTCTTTCGCGTGATGGGCCTCAACGGCAAGGCCGTGCTCCCCATGATCCTCGGGCTGGGCTGCGACACGATGGCCACCATGACGACGCGCATTCTGGAGACACGCAAGGAGCGAATCGTAACGACCATGCTGTTGGCGCTCGCCGTGCCCTGCTCGGCACAGTTGGGGGTGCTCCTCGCCATGATGGCCATGCTGCATCCGGCCGGAGCCGTGGTGTGGGTCGCCATCGTGATCGGGGTGATCTTCCTGGTGGGATGGCTGACGGCGCATCTGTTCGACGGCGACACCAGCGATTTCATCATGGAGATCCCGCCGATGCGTCGTCCCCAGCTCTCGAACGTGGCAGTGAAGACGTGGACGCGGCTGAACTGGTACCTGCGGGAGGTGATACCCCTCTTCGTCATCGGCACGGCGTTGTTGTTCGTGCTCGACCAGTTTCACGTCCTCGAGGCCCTGGCCCGCGTAGGCGAGCCCCTGGTGACCGGCTGGCTCGGCTTGCCCCGAGAGATGGCCAATGCGTTCCTGGTGGGCTTCATGCGGCGTGATTTCGGCGCCGTGTACATCCTCGATGCGGCCACCGGTCCCGACGCCGTGCTCTCGGCACATCAGATCTTCGTCGCGATGGTCACGATCACATTGTTTATGCCCTGCTTCGCCAACTTCCTGATGATCGCGAAGGAGCACGGCATGAAGATCGCCTGGGCTATGGCGGCGTTCATCTTCCCCTTCGCGTTCTTCGTGGGGGGAACACTCAACCACCTGGGACGATGGCTGAGTTTCTGACCTGCCCGTTCTGCGGGTTCGAGTTCGAGAAGGTGGACACGCTGTGCGCCCACGGATGTCCGTTGGGCGCGATGTGCCACCTGACTCGCTGTCCCAGCTGTAATTACGAGTTTCCTGATAGACCCAAACGGGTCTCGTGGATACACAAACTGTTTAGGAGGGGAGCCTTGGCTTACGACGAGCTTCCTACGGATATACAGCCGATTACCAAGCTCAAGGGGGGCGACCGCGCAACCGTACTCTGTATGGGCGGTCAGAACCCGTCACGACACAACACTCTCGCCGTGTTCGGTCTCGTACCGGGGTCCGAGGTGGTCCTCGTTCAGCTGCAGCCCTCGTGCGTGGTGCGCGTCGGGGAGACGGAGCTGGCGCTCGACACCGAAATTGCACGGGAAATCCTGGTGCAGCGGTTGCGGGACCAGGAGCCGGCGTTGGCCCCGTAGGGATCAGCCCGCCACTCGACCCTACGAGAAACCGCATGGCCCCACCCTCAGTGGGGCCGTTCTCCGTGCTGGACCCGCACGCCCATGACGATGTAGCCGGCCCAGACGATCAGGGGCAGGGCAAGTGAGGCCAGGACCGTCGGGATGACGGCATCCCAGAACAGCCCGCCAATTCCACCGAGGGCCGCTCGTAGCAAGCCCCACACCAAGATGTAGAGTATGTACGAGTCCACGACCCCCATGACCTGGTGGAATCCGTTGCCTCCCACGACCTCGCCGGGCCAGCCACCCAGATAGAGCGCCGCCAGGATCCAGAACAGACAGATCGGCAGTAACCATTCCATTCGGAGTTCCTCCTTATCTAGCGCTGCACAGACCGGAAATCGTCCGACTCTTCTCAAATAACTGCTCCTGACCCGATCCGCCGGAGGCGCCATTCCCACGCCGCGGTCCCATGGCGTAGTTTTGCGGAAACCCCGATACAGGAGGCCCCATGAGAGCGGTCTATGTAGCATCGGTGGCACTGCTGACGGCGTTGACTCCGCTCGCCGGCCAAGATCTCAAGGTGTTCATTTCGGTGGACATGGAAGGGATCACCGGAGTCGTGACCAGTGCAGACGATGCGAGCCGATCTGGCAAGGATTACAACTACTTCAGGGCCGTCATGACCAGGGAGGCGAACGCGGCCATCGAGGGCGCGCTCGCGGCCGGGGCCACGGAGATCGTCGTCCGGGATTCCCACGGCTCGGCCCTCAATCTTCTTCCTGAGATGCTGAACAACAACGCGCGATTGTTGCGCGGCTGGTCGGGCGGGCCGCTGAGCATGATGGAAGGCATCGATGAATCGTTCGACGCGGCGATTTTCGTCGGATTCCACGCCAAGGCCGGGACCCCAAACGGCGTGCTCGATCACACGTCATCGGGCAACGTGACGGACGTCTCCATCAACGGCATCTCCCTGCCCGAAGCCGGCTACAACGCCTTGATCGCGGGGTACTACGACGTACCCGTCGTCTTCGCCGCCGGCGACCAAGCCCTGTGCAATCAGGTACAGGCGCTCTTCGGGCCCGTGGAAGCGGTGGCCGTAAAGCAGGGCATTGGAGCGGCTGCGTTGAACCTCCACCCGGAGGTCGCTCGGGAGCGCATACGCACCGGTGTGGAGCGGGCGCTTCGCAACCTGGAAGACTACGAGCCGTACACGCTGCGGCCGCCCTACACCCTGGTACTCACGATGAAGACCGAGCAGGTGATCTTCGAGGGCGCCCACTACCCGGGGGCCACGCGGACGGGGGAATGGGAGCTCACTTACGAGAGCGACGACATCATGGACATCATGCTCGCCTATAACAGGATGAGGCGGTGAGCGCCGGAGGACAGTCATGACAACTACTCGACCCCCTATCTGGTGCGCGCTCGCCGTTTTCCTCTTGGTGCAACCGGCGACAGCGCAAGACCAAGTCACGGTGTTCGTGCGGTACGCCCACGGTTCGCAGACGGCCTACGGGATCGTGCAAGGCGGAACCATCCGCCAGCTTACCGGAGATATCTTTGGACCCCACGAGATCACGGACAACGCGATTCCCCTGGGCGATGTCACCTTGCTGGCACCGGTCGAACCGTCAAAGGTCATCGCCGTGGGCTTGAACTACCGGAGCCATCTGGGAGACCGCGAACCCGCCTCGTATCCCGGCCTCTTCGCAAAGTATCCCACGTCCATCGTGGGCCACGGCCACGACATCGTCGTCCCGCCGGACGCCGAGAACATCCACTACGAAGGGGAGTTGGTCGTCGTCATCGGAAGGTGGGCGCGCAACGTCCCCGTGGCCGACGCGCCCGACTACATCTTCGGCGTCACCGCGGGCAACGACGTCAGCGAGCGGAACTGGCAGCGAGACGACTTGCAGTGGCTCAGGGCGAAGGGGTCCGACACGTTCGCGCCGATCGGGCCGGCGATCGTGACGGGGTTGGACTATAACGATCTCCTCGTGCAGACCCGCCTCAACGGCGAGGTCCGTCAGTCGGAGAGCACCCGGGATCTCATCTTCAGCGTGGACGAGATCGTGAGCTATGTGAGTCGGTACTTCACGCTTCTCCCGGGAGACGTGATCTTCACCGGGACGCCGGGCAGCACCGCCGCCATGAAACACGGGGATGTCGTGGAGGTGGAAGTGGAGGGGGTGGGGGTGCTGCGCAATAGGGTGGCGGCAGGGACGACCAACTAGCGGCCCAATCGGCCCGCCGCCATTGCAGCATCGGTGGCTGCGGGGAGTATTTGAGGATATGGACGTTTCGACGCGCCTAACGTCTAAAGGACATACTAGGCTACTCTGGGGCTTCCTCTGGGGAGCCGTTCTCGTAGCACCCTTGGGGCTCGACGTCCGCGACGCGGCCGCCCAATCATACCGCTACGGCTGGGGCGGCCGCCGGAGTATTCCTCCCAAGTTCCCCGATCCCAACAAGATGCTGGACGGGCGCTTCGTATTCTCCCGGATCATGTACGAAAGCGTTCGCCGTGAACGGGGGGGGCAAGGATGGTGGACGGACTACCCCGGCTCCGACATCAACTTCATGACCCGTTTCGAGGAGCTCACCGAAGCGGAGGTGGCGCGTGATGAATTCGGGAGACCCGACCACGTCGTCATCAGGCTCACCGACGACGAGCTGTTCGATTATCCGTTCGTGTTCATGTCGGACGTGGGAACGGTCGGGTTCAGCGCGGCGGAAGCCGAGAAGCTCGGAGACTATCTCCTGCGGGGCGGTTTCCTCTGGGTGGACGACTTCTGGGGCAACTGGGCGTGGGAGCAGTGGGCCAGTGAGATCGGCAAGGCCCTTCCATCCGACCAATACCCCATTTTCGACCTCACCCCGGACCATCAGGTCTTCAAGGTCCTCTACGACGTCAAGAAGGTCCCGCAGATTTCGTCGATTCAACATTGGCGCCGGGTCGGGGGGCGCAGCACGTCGGAGCGGGGCGCCGAGTCCGCCGAGGTCCACTTCCGCGCCATCGCCGACCACTCCGGCCGTATCATGGTGCTGATGACCCACAACACCGACATCGCCGACGGATGGGAGCGCGAGAATGAGGAGTGGGAGTTCTTCGATCGGTTCTCGGCGGACGCCTACGCGTTGGCCATCAACATCGTGCTGTACGCCATGACGCACTGAGGCACGATTCAGGAAGACCGCTGCCCTACCCGAACGTAATCCCCTGAGCTAGCGGCAGCTCGGTACTCCAGTTGACCGTGTTCGTCTGGCGCCGCATGTACGCCTTCCACGCATCCGAGCCGGACTCCCGCCCGCCTCCGGTTTCCTTTTCACCGCCGAACGCGCCGCCGATTTCCGCACCACTCGTCCCAATGTTGACGTTGGCGATGCCGCAGTCGCTGCCACGGTGCGACAGGAAGTACTCCGCCTCGCGGACGTGTTCGGTGAATATCGCCGACGAGAGACCCTGGGGCACTCCGTTGTGCAGCGCCAGCGCCTCTTCGACTTCCGCCACGGCCTCCTTGGGCGACGCAGACGCAGTCCCGTATCCGATGATGTAGAGGATCGGCGCAAACGTCTCCTCCTGCACGATCTCGAACTCGTTCTTCGCCGCGGCGATGCACGGTTTCACGTAGTGGCTACCGGGAAAGTCCGGACCGTCCAACGGCTCGCCGCCGTACAGGATCTCGCCGCCTTCCTCCTTCACCCGCGTGATCGCCTGCTGGAGGTCCGAGACGGCGTCGTGGTTCACCAGCGGCCCCATGACGATCGAGGAATCTCTGGGATCGCCGATGCGGATGTCGCCGTATGCCGCGCACAGTCGCCGTACCAACTCTTCTCTGACCGACTCGTGGACGATGATGCGACGCGTCGTGGTGCAACGCTGGCCGCCGGTCCCTACCGCGCCAAACAGAATCGCTGGCAGCACCAGGTCCATGTTGGCGTGGGGCGTCACGACAATGGCGTTGTTACCGCCGAGCTCCAAGATGGTACGGCCGAGTCGCTTGCCCACGACCTGGGCGACGCGATACCCCATCTGACAGCTGCCCGTGGCCGACACCAAAGGCACACGCGAGTCGTGCAGCAGACGGTCCCCAACCGTCGATCCCTTCCCCACAACCAGGGAGAAGATCGCCGGGTTCACGTCGTTCGCCCGGCACACCTCCTCGGCAATCTTCGTACAGGCAATCGCCGTCAACGGCACCTTGCTCGCAGGCTTCCAGAGAGTGGCGTCGCCGCAGACGGCCGCAATGGCCGCATTCCAGCTCCACACGGCCACCGGAAAGTTGAAAGCACTGATCACACCCACGACGCCCAGCGGATGCCACTGCTCGAACATGCGGTGGTCGGGTCGCTCGGACTGCATGGTGAGCCCGTAGAGTTGGCGTGACAGGCCGCACGCAAAGTCGCAGATGTCGATCATCTCCTGCACTTCGCCTTCGCCCTCGGCGATGATCTTCCCCATCTCCAACGTCACCAACGCGCCGAGCTCTCTCTTCTTCTCGCGCAGCTTCACGCCGAGCTGGCGCACTACCTCACCGCGCCGTGGAGCCGGAACCGTGCGCCATTCGAGGAACGCTTCGTGCGCCCGCGCCACGATTTGATCGTACTCGTCTTCGGTTACCTGCTGAACCATGGCGATATGGGAGCCGTCGATGGGCGTGATGATGTCCGAGTCGGAGCCCGATCCGATCCACTCGCCGCCAAAGCCACCGAGGTTGCGTTTTCCAATACCGAGACTGTCTAACATTGCCTTCATGGATTACCGTGCTGTTGCTTGGAGAGGAGATGATTCTAGCAGGTTGTCCCGTTCAGGGCCAAGGGCGGTCTACTGTTACTGGAGGCCAATCCCGATGGCCACACCGATCCCCACCATTCCCAGCGCTGCCACGACCAGGTACAAAGGAAACGCGAACTTCACCCACTGCTCGTATCGCACACCCCCCGTGGCGAGAATCGCCATGAGCGCGCCGTTCCTCGGCGTGAGCAAGTCACACAATCCCGCACCGTATTGATACGCCAGTACCGTCACCTGACGCGACATGCCCAAGAGATCCGAGAGCGGCACCAACACGGGCATTGTGAGGACCGCATGCCCGCTCACGCTGGGCACGGGAATGTGCACGGCGGTATGCACTACCATCATGCCCAGCGCCGAGAGCGCTAGGGGTAGGTCCGCAATAGGGGTGAACAGGCCGTGCACGATCGTATCGATGATTCTCCCCTGGTCGAGGACGACATAGATGGCTCTGGCAAATCCGATGAGCAGCGCCGCGAACGCCATGGATCTGAACCCCTTGACGAATGCTTCCGCCGTTCCCGTGATGCGCAGCCCGCCGATGAGTCCGGCGAAAATCCCCATGATGAAGAACAGCGCCGACATCTGATCGAAATCCCAATCCAGGTTATGGATGCCGACTGCGAGCACGCCGAACGTCGCAAGCACGAGCCCGATGATGACGCCGTTGTGTGCCCCTACTGGGGCGTCGTGATCGAAGTTCGCGGTGTCCGGCTCGCCGCGCGTCCGTGTGGCATACCGCATCGTTCCGCAAATCCAGATTCCCAGGGCAATCGCGAGCAGGACCGAACGGAACGCGCTTCCCGACTGGAGTGGGAGTTCCGCCAGCTTCTGGGCGATGCCGACCTGAAAGGGATTGATGGGGCTGAACGCCGATCCGATGAATGCGGCTCCGGCGCTCATGGACACTGTGGTGACGGCATCGAACCCCATACGCCGCGTCAGGATGAGCAATACCGGAATGAGAGGAATGATCTCCTCTTGCATGTTCTCGAACACGCCTCCCGTGGCGAAGATCACCGCGATGACGGGGATGACGAGCACCTCCCGGCCATCCAGCACTCGCACGAGCCATCTGATCGAATGCCGCAACGCTCCGGTCTCATCCACGACGGTGAATGCGCCACCGATGAGAAACACCAGAAAGATCACCGAAGCCGCATCCGCCATGCCGAGCGGAATGGCGACGAACATCTGAAACGGTCCCACCGGATCCGGCTCCACTTCGTGATACGCGCCGGCCACGACCACTTCTCGTCCGGTCGTCTCGTCGTTCTGCCGATCGTATCGCCCGGCCGGCAGGAGATAGCTCAGGGCCGCCGCAATCACGATGCAGCCGGTGAGGAGCGTCAATACGTGGGGAAAGCGTCACCTAGACATTGGGCGCTAATAATGCAACGCAGTGGATTTCGGCGATAGGGACACACAAGTCCTCATCCTGTAGGCACTTGCAGTCATGTGGAACAGCCGGGTGATGAACGTCACGGCACCTCTCCCTCCCAGCGGCCAGATTGGCCAATCCCTTCGCATTGTCAGAGGTACCGCCGCATGGACGATCTGTACGTATACCACCCCAACGGCAGTGACAGCACCGAAGTCATCGACCAGGCCACCGGGGGCTCGGCCACGACTCGCTTCGTGCGAGCGCTCACGTTTGGACTCTTGGGGGCCGCCGCGGGCGCTGCAATCTACTTCGCCATCCTCGCGCTTACCGGGTACGAAATCGGTTTGGTCGCCATCGTGGTGGGCCTCATCGTGGGCAAGGCAGTCCACGTCGGCTCCCGCGGGAGAGGCGGCTGGGCCTACCAGACGCTGGCTGTCAGCCTCACCTACAGTGCCATCGTAGTCACGTACATCCCCTTTATTCTCTTTGCCGCCGACGAGCAATTCGCTCTCGAAGAGGCGGAGTTCGCCGACAGCCAGGTCACCGTCACGGCCATGGTCCCCAATGTCGACGCGGGAGATGCGGTCCCGATCGAAATCTCCGACGCCGAACTGGCGGAGCTCGAGGCCGAACTGGCAGCGCTGGAGATGGAGCCCATCGGGATCGGTGGTGTGTTGATGGGTGTCGGGTTCCTGTTCGTCATCGCTGCACTTGCGCCGGTCTTGGCGGGATTCGAGAACATCGTGGGCCTGCTGATCATCGGCTTTGCTTTGCACCAGGCCTGGTCACTCAATCGGCACGGGGCCCAGGGGGTCGAAGGACCATTTCCGGTCCCCGTGGCGGCACGCTGAGAAATCAGTATCCGGGCGTGCTCGGGGGCGGGGTCACCCGCCCCCCTTTTTTTTTGTCACATTCCCTCGGGACAAACCCTCCGCCCGGGTAACCACCAGCGAGGCCGCCAAGTCCCCCGTAACGTTGGTGGACGTCCGCGCCATACCCAGGATCGGCTCCACGCCGAAGATGAGGGCAATCGCCTCGCCCGGTACGCCCACCGTCACCAGCATCACAACGATGAGCGGGATCGACCCGCTGGGAATCCCGGCGGCGCTCACCGCCGTCAGCACGGTGAGCACCACAATGAGGGCCTGTGTGGCGAGACCGAGAGGAACCCCAAACGCCTGCGCGAGGAAAACCACCGTGATCGCCTCGAAGAAGGCGGTTCCGTTCATGTTGAGCGTGGCACCCAGGGGAAGGACAAAGCCCGCGATTTCCCGGGGGACTCCCAAGCCCTCTTCCGCCGCCCGGAGTGTCGTCGGCAGCGTGGCGCTCGAGCTGGCGGTGGCAAAGGCCGTCACCATCGGCAACCGCGCCTGTTTGAAGAACGCAGCCGGGCTGACGCCCCCAAGTGTTCCGACCACCAGTCCCAGCAGGCCGAATTGGTAGAGCACCAATCCGATCAGCACCGCACCCGCATACAGGCCAATCGGCGTGATGACATCGAATCCGAACTCCGCCGTCACCGCAAACGCCAACCCAGCCACACCCACAGGCGCAAGCCGCATCGCCAGCTCGATCATCAACATCGTCGCGTGAGCGACCCCTTCCAAGAACTGCACCACCGGCTGCCCAATCCGCGGAGGGACCCGCGTCAACGCCACGGCAAAGACGATGGTGAAGAAGATGAACGCCAGGAGGTTTCCTTCCGCCGCCGCGGTGACCGGATTGGTGGGAATGATCTCGATGAAGGTGGTGACGCTCACATCGCTGCCGGCGGCCTCCACCGTTTGGGAGGCTTGGGAGGCAAACGTCTCGAGCAGCGTGCGGCGCAAGGTGGGTGAGACGACATCGCCCGGCCGAAGCAGATTGACGATCAAGAGGCCCAGCGACGCGGCGATGGCCGTCGTGCTCACAAAAAAGGCCAGCGTCTTGAGTCCCATGGACCCCAGCCGCCGCGGGTCGCCCAATCCGGCCACACCTACCACTAGGGTGCTGAACACGAGTGGCACCACCACCATCAACAGCAGGCGCAAGAAGACCTGCCCCACCGGCCGCGCCACATAATCGGTTACCCACTGGAGGGACGTCGCCTCGCTCCAAAACACACTCGTCGCAACGCCGGCTATCGTCCCGACGAGCAACCCGATCAGGATCTGCGTGTGGAGTGGGATCTTCGGCATGGCGATGCTTACGACGGCGTCAGGGGCACGCGGAAGCGACGGTCGAAGGGAGACGTGTAGTCAACACCCAACTTGGCGTAGACCGCGCCGGGATGCCGATGTCTGCCAGCACCAGCGCGCCGCTCTTCTCCGGAGCCAGACCGGTCTTGGGAAGTGCCAGTGTCAGCGTGCTCATTGCCCGGACGGCGATGCCCGGGGCCTCTCCCGAGGTGGCATCGATTCCCGTGGGAACGTCCAGCGCGAGGGACGGCGCCGAGCTGTCATTGGCCCACGCGATCATCTCCGCCGCCATGCCCCGCGGGGCGCCCCTCAGGCTGTAACCGATCACCGCGTCCACGATCAGATCCACCGGTGCGGAATCGAGGTCCTCGAACCGCACCTCCCGGCCCGGCGTGGATTCGTACACCTGATGTTGAACACGCGATGCGTCGGAGAGCCTCGTGGGGTCGGAGAGCACCAACGTGACCCGGGCCCGGCGGTTGGCGAGGTGGCGTGCCGCGCAAATCCCACCGCCGCCGTTCCCGCCGGTTCCTGCCAGCACCACGATCTCCGCCTGAGGCCAGCCTGCGCCGAGGTCGTCGATCGCCTGAAGCGCCAGGTTACGACCGGCGTGCTCCATCATTTGGAGGAGACCGAGGCCGGTCTCTTCCACGGCGAGCCGGTCCACCTCCCGCATCTGATCCGTCGTGACGGCGGGCACGGGGACGTCCGTGTCGGTTACAAAACGTTCGATGGGCAGAGCTTACTCCCTGCGCTGCTGCGGGTTCGGCCTATGCCTCGTGGGGGTGCGCCATTTGGCGCGGCTTTACACTCTCGTCGAATTCCTCGGCTGTCAAATAACCAAGCGCCAACGCGGCCTCTTTGAGCGTCGTGCCTTCCTTGTCGGCCTTCTTGGCGATCTCCGCGGCCTTGTCGTACCCGATCTTGGGTGCCAACGCCGTCACGAGCATGAGTGAGTTCTGCACGTGCTCAGCGATGCGTGCCTCATTCGCCTGGAGCCCCTCCACCAGGAACCGTCTGAAATCCACACAAGCATCACTCAACAGTTTCGCCGAGTGGATGAGATTGTGCACCATGACGGGTTTGAACACGTTGAGTTCGAAGTTGCCCTGCGATCCCGCCACGGCGATGGCCGTGTCGTTGCCGATGACCTGAACGGCCACCATCGTCATCGCCTCGCACTGGGTCGGATTCACCTTGCCCGGCATGATCGACGACCCGGGCTCGTTGGCCGGCAGGATCAGCTCGCCGAGTCCCGATCGGGGTCCCGATCCAGCCCAGCGTATGTCGTTGGCGATCTTCATGAGGGAACACGCCAGCACGCGCAGCGCCCCGGACGCCATGACAATGGCGTCGTGTGCCGCCAACGCCGCAAACTTGTTCGGCGCCGAAACGAACGGCAGTCCCGTCAGCTCCGCGATCTTGGCGGCGCACTTCTCGCCGAATCCCGCTGGGGCGTTGAGGCCCGTCCCCACCGCCGTGCCGCCGATGGCGAGCTCGTAGAGCTCGGGCAACACCCGCTCGATCCGCTCCAGATCGGCGTCCAGCTGGGACACGAAGCCCGAAAACTCCTGCCCGAGGGTCAACGGTACGGCGTCCTGCAGGTGGGTGCGCCCGATCTTGACGATGTCCTCGAACTCCTCCTGCTTCCGCGCCAGGGCGTCACGCAGCTCCGCGACTTTCGGAATCAGACGCTCTTTGATGATCGCTGCCGACGCGATGTGCATGGCGGTGGGAAAGGTGTCGTTGGACGACTGGGACATGTTGACGTGGTCGTTGGGGTGAATCGGATCTTTGCTCCCAAGGTCGCCACCCGCCAACTCGATCGCCCGATTGGCAATCACCTCATTGGAGTTCATGTTGCTCTGGGTCCCACTCCCCGTCTGCCACACGTGGAGCGGGAACTGGTCGTCCAGCCTTCCTTCGAGAACTTCGTCTGCCGCCTGGACGATGAGGTCGGCTTTGTCCGCGTCGAGCTTTCCCACTTCTTTGTTGGTCAACGCGGCGGCCTTCTTGAGTACTCCGAATCCACGAACGACTTCGATGGGGATCAGGTCGTCGCCGATGGAGAAGTGGATCAAGGATCTGGCCGTCTGGGCGCCCCAGTAACTATCGGCCGGTACTTCGATCTCCCCCATGCTGTCGGTTTCGACACGGGTTTGATGGGTATCAGTGGCCATGATGTTCTATGCTCCAGGAGACAATCCGGATTTGTTGGAATTCGGGGTCCACACACCCTGGGCGGACCTCATCTGCCTTTCCAGCCTCACACAGCGCTCCCCGGAAGTCAATCCTCCGGCCGATCTCGCGCCGCTCCCGGCTTTTCCGTATGATCAGCTCAACAGAGTGAGGATCTCTTGAAGACACCCCTTATACCAATGTGCCTGCTGGTCCTTCTGGTTCCCGGACCACTCCCCGCCCGGCAAGCCGCCGTCCCCACACCCGAATCGGTGCTCGGTTTCCAGGCGGGGGCGGATTTCTCGCTGGCGACGTACGACGAGTCTCTCGACTACTTCAGGCGTCTCGACGCGGCAAGCGATCGCATCCAACTCGTAGAAGTGGGCCGCACCTCGGAGGGGCGGCGTTGGTACTTCGCCCTGATTTCCAGCCCGTCCAACCTGGCCAACGTCGAGCGCTACCGAGAGATCGCCCAGCGGCTGGCCCATCCTGCGGGTTTGACCGACGGCGAGGCGCGGCAACTAGTACGCGAAGGCAAGCCGCTCGTCCACATCGACGGAGGCCTACACGCCTCGGAGGTAGCGGGCGCCCAGCACACGATTCAGTTGGCGTACGACCTCGTCTCCAACTCCGACGACCCAGCCATCCAAGCCATCCTCGACCACGTCGTGGTCCTGTTATGGCCGTCGTTGAATCCCGATGGACAGGACATCGTGGCTAGCTGGTATCGCTCCAACGTCGGGACCCCCTACGAGGTGGCGCCGCTCCACCAGCTCTACCAGAAGTACATCGGCCACGACAACAACCGGGACGCCTACATGCTCAACATGCGGGAGTCTCGGGTCATCGGGAGAACGTGGCGGCACTGGGAGCCCCAGATCATCTACGTGCACCACCAACCCTCACCCTTCCCCACGCGTATTTGGCTTCCCCCGTTCGCCGAGCCCATCGCTACCCACGCACCGCCCCTCATGTCCCGAGAGGTCAACACCATCGGCATGGCCATCGCCCAGATGTTGGAGACCA
>JBDHAF010000032.1:0-27274 GCA_039588255.1 Gemmatimonadota bacterium
CCGCCAAGGCCTCGGCCAGCGACTCGCCGCTCTGGAACCGATCCTCAGGCTCCTTCGCCATGCACCGCTCCACGACGCGAGCGAGCGAGCGTGGCACCGCAGGTGCAACGGATGTGAGATTCGGTGGCGGCGTGCGGATGTGGTGGGCCAGGAGCTCGGATGACGAGGGCGCGGAGAACGGCGGGTGGCCGGCGATGGCAAAGAAGGCGGTCACCCCCAACGAGTAGATGTCGCTGCGCGCGTCCACGGGCTCGCCGGTGGCCTGCTCGGGGCTCATGAAGTCCGGCGTCCCGAGAACCTCCGCGGGCTCGTCCACCGAGTCCGAGTCGGCGACCTGGGCGATTCCGAAGTCGGTCACGAGCACCCGCCCGCTGGCTTCCTCGAGGAGAATGTTGTCTGGTTTGACGTCCCGATGGATCACGCCTTGGGCGTGGGCGTACGCCAGGGCCCAGGCAACCTCGCGGAGGATCTCCGTGGCATCGTCCGGCTTGAGGGGGCCCTTCGCGCTCACACGTTGACCGAGTGTCTCGCCCTCGACGTATGCCATGACGATGAACACGAACTCGTCGACTTCCTCCACGGAGAAGATGGGGATGATGTTGGGGTGGGAGAGCTTCGCCGCTGTGCGCGCCTCGCGGAGAAACCGCTCCCGCAAGGTCGTCTGTCTTGCCATCTCGCCCGGTAAGAGCTTGATCGCCACAGGCCGTTCCAGCGTCACGTCGTGGGCCAGGAACACGATGCCCATGCCGCCGCGCCCGATCTCGTACTCGAGGGAGTACCGGCCCGCGACCGCAGAGAGCAGGCCCAGGAACTCGGCCGAGGGGGAGTGCTCGGTCACCGTTCGTCCAGCCGGTGAAGGCCCAGATCGTGGGCGATTGCCTGGGCTTCGGCGAACTCCGTCAACTGCAGCCGCCGGTTGATCTCCGGATAGCGCTCGCCGGTCACCTTTCCGGCCGGGTGGTACTGATCCATGAGATTGACGTACGTGTCCGTGCCCAGCTCAGAGGCCAGCCATCCGAGGATGGCGCGCGTTTCGTCGAGCGCGCCTGGCATGACCAGGTGTCGCACGAGCACGCCACGGCGTGCGACGCCGTCGGGTCCCAGCACCAGAGGCCCGACTTGTTCGTGCATCGCCTTGATGGCTGCGCGGGCGGCCCAGGGATAATTCTCTGCCTTCAGGTACCGCGCGCTTCGCTCGCGAGACCAGCACTTGAAGTCCGGCATGTAGATGTCGACGATGCCGTCCAGCAACTCGATGCTCTCCAGGGCGTCATACCCGCTGGTGTTGTAGACGATGGGAAGGTCCAGCCCCTGATCGACGGCGATGGCCAACGCCTCCAGCAGCTGGGGCACGACGTGCTCCGGCGTCACGAAATTGATGTTGTGGCACCCCTGTTCCTGCAGGCGCAGCATCATGGCGGCGATGCCCTGGGGCGGCGTCCCCGGGGGCGCGTGCTTAGCCGGCGTTGCCTGGCTGATGTCGAAGTTCTGGCAGAACACGCACCGCAGGTTGCAGTGGGAGAAGAAGATCGTCCCCGACCCGTTCCAGCCCCTGAGGCAGTTTTCCTCCCCGAAGTGGGGAAACGAGCTACTCACGACGGCGTGGCGGCCGGTCTTGCACGCCGACCACTTGTTCTGGAGCCGATCGACGCCACAGTCCCGGGGGCACGCCCGGCAGTCCTCGAGGGACGCCAGAGCCGCCGCCACCCGGCGGTCCCACTCTCGCTGGTCGAGGGAGCGATAGGCGGGGGAGAACACTCGATTGCTGCCGGCGAATCGCATCGTAGGAACAAGATAGGGTTTGCCCCCGTGGAGTCGGCAATATACTTTACTGTACAAAGTACTTTATCTCATGTAGAGAGCCAGGGGAGTCGCATGGGTACAGCGGCACCAGCCGAGGAGTGTGTCGTCCTCGTCGACGAGTCCGACCGCGAGCTGGGAACCGAGGGGAAGATGGCGGCCCACCAAGGAGGCAAGCTCCATCGCGCCCTGTCGGTGTTCGTGTTCGACCGGAACGGGGCGGTGCTCCTCCAGCGGCGCGCGGCCTCCAAGTACCACTCGGCCGGCCTGTGGTCGAATACCTGCTGCAGTCATCCACGGCCGGGAGAGGCTCCCGCCGCGGCCGCCCGACGCAGGCTGTTGGATGAGATGGGTTTCAATTGCCCCCTCCAACCGGTGGGCACCGTGATCTATCGCCGTGAGCTCCCGGGCGGCTTGATCGAGCACGAGCTCGACCATCTTTTCGTCGGACGCTTCGACGGCGTGCCGTCGCCGTCGCCGGATGAAGTCGCGGAGTGGAAGTGGGCACAGGTGGACGACGTCGTAGCGGACCTGGCAGCGCATCCGGGGCGGTACTCGGCCTGGTTCGGTCTGGCTCTGGAGAGAGTGTTGGAGCAGAAGGGTAGGCGTGTACGGCACGAGGTGGACGCCGCAAACTGAAGCGCGCCGTTTGTCACTGCAGCGCCTGTTGGTTCGTCAAGAGCTATGTGTCGTGGGACACGGCTTGGAAGGGAGCGCACCGCTCGTCCCTGTAGCGCTCGTTGGTTCGCATGGCGGCAACTGGAGATCTCGCCCTGAAGAGAACCGCAGAGCGCGTAAGGGGCGAGCGGTGCGCTCTGCTCCTACAGGCAACCCCGCGGCGCAAGCGTCAGACCGAGTCCTGTATCCGGTCCACGTTAATGGAGTCGATGAACGTTGCCGTCTCCGGCGCTGCGTCGAAATCGTCTTCGGCAACGTAGATCACCCGATGTTGTAGCATGTGGTCGTACAGCGGCCGGAGATTCCGACCCCGGATGACGATGTTGTGCTCCGGGAACTCCAGCCGGATCCCGCTGATGGGATGAAACGCCATCGCCATGAGCTTCTCGTAGGGTAGGGCGAAGGAATTCCCGTTGTGTCCCCGGAAGTCGATCATGGGGGGGCGCTCATCGGGAGGCTCGGCCACGGCGTAGGGCTGCATGAGAGAAGGAGAATCGGAAAGCGCGAGTCTGTCCATGCCGCTCTGTTTCTCCATCCGTGGGGTCACCTACCGTGTACCCCGCTGCCGGACCGACGTTTCCCTCCGCAACTCCTCGAGCTGCTGTTCGATCTCGGGTGAGACCACGAGATCGTCGGCGATGGCGGCGATCTCTTCCGCTTCCTCCCAGGCCATCGCCAGCAGGGCCATCTCCCCCTCCAGAGCGTAGCGCTCGTTTTCCTCGTTGGCCGCCATCTCCACGGCCAGCCGCATGTCGGCGGGGAGCCCGGCGAGGGTGGAGGACACGCCGGTGCGGGAGCCGTGGGAGCTGATAGCGGCCGTGGACCGCATGTACGCCACCGGCTCGGCGTGGGCCTCCAGTCGCTGGATGGCCCGGCGCACTTGGAGCGCGTTGGCGCCGGTGCCGTTGATCGACGGCATGATCAGCGCGGCGGCGTGGAGCGCGTGCTCCCCATGCATCGTGTTCCTCCCGCCTGCGTGGGCCAGCTCGAGCCGCCATCCGGTGGCCCCGGCGGCTTCGGTGCTCAGCCGGGCGAATGGCAGGTGCTGCCCCAGCACGATCACGTTGTTGCCGTCGTCGCAGGGCACGTTGGCGATGACCCGGTTGTCCTTGATCCGGCGGGCTATTGCCTCGGCGACGCGGTAGAGGGCCACGGTTCCCACGGCCAGCCCGCCGAGAGCAACGCTGCCCACCGCCAGTGCGGCGGCGGCCGTGCCGATGGCCGATCCCCGGATGATCGTCCGGGTGCGCCGGCGCCCGAACTGATCGCCGTAGCGCCACGCCGCGAACTCCGGCCGCAGCGGCTCGCCGATGCGAACCAGCTCCAGGCCCTCGTCCAGCTTGGCGAGGCCGATGTTGTCTGTGGCAACGCGCTTCCGGGCATGGCGGAAGCGGCGCTCGCAGTCCTCCACCGCCTCCCAGCGTTCCTCCAGCGGCGTGAGGTTCCAGCGCTCGCAGTCCCGGCACACCACCCACAGCCTGCCCTTTGCTGCATCGAAGGCGAGACGACGCCCGACGGGGAAGGTCTCGACGACCCGGTTGTCGCCCAGTTGCGCGGCGCAGAACAGGCAGGTGGCGTACACGACCGTATCCTACGGCGTCAGTCCGTAGGACTGCCTTCCAGCAGCCCTTCCAACGGGAGGGACTCGGCACCCTGCTCGGTGCAGATGGCGTAGGTGCGCTCCCCCGAGCCGTACATGGCGACGCCGGCGTGGTCTCCGTTCTTGTTCAGGATGAAAAACCGCAGATTGAACGCCGGGAGGCCGCGGCTGTTCAACAAGCGTTCTTCCACGGTGTTGTGCTGCACGCGCCGGAGCGCCTCCATCCCGGCGTCCTTGGGGTTCATCCCATCGCGCATCTTCTCCACGATCAGGTACGAGCAGAGGTTGTACAGATTGGCCTCGCCACGGCCTGTGGAGCCTGCGGCTCCCACGTCGTTGTCCACGTACAATCCGGCGCCCAGGATGGGTGAGTCGCCCGTACGCCCCGGGATCTTCCACGCCAGCCCGCTGGTGGTGGTGACGCCGCAGAGATCGCCGTCGGCGTTGATGCCGTTGCAGTTGATCGTTCCCCAAAAGTGATTCTCGTCGATCAATCCCTCCCGCACCATTTCCAGCCCGGCCTCGTAGCCCCGTCTCCTCCGCTCGGCGGGATCCAGGTAGTGGTTGGGGTCGACCCGACGTTTCCACTCGAGCCACAGGCGGCGGGAGCGCTCAGTGTTGAGGTCGTCCTCGATGGTGAAGCCGAGGCTGCGGGCAAAGTCCTGCGCACCCTGGCCCACGAGCAGGTGGTGATCGGTGAATTCCATGACGGCCTTGGCCACGACCGACGGCGTGCGCACGCCCTCCAAGGCTGCGACGCCTCCGGCCTGTCGCTTGGGCCCGTGCATGCAGCACGAATCGAGTTGCACCACGCCCCGCTCGTTGGGGAGCCCGCCATACCCGATCCCCGCTTCTGTGGGGTCCAGCTCGGGGATGTTGACGCCGGCGATGAGCGCGTCCAGCACGTCGGACCCGTCGACGATCATCTCGAACGCCTTCTCCACGGCGCTCTGGGGCCCGCCGTTGGTGTAGGCGATGCCGCTGTTGTCGGAAATCACCATGGGGCGCGCCCGTGGCTTGATGATGACGTTCGGGGCTGCGGCGAACGCCTGCTTTGATGTGGCAGCGGCCAGTCCCGCAGCCGCTCCTGTCATCACGAACTCTCTACGATCCATTAGTGCTGTCTCCTTAGTCGAGCGCCCACCGTGGCGCGCGTATGATGGGGAGGCGAGCGCACCGTTTGCCCCTGCAGCGCGCGTTGGTTCGCATGGTGGGCCAAGTTTGGATCCCGCCTGGAAGAGAACCGCGGCGCGCGAAAGGGGCAAATGACGTGCGACGCTCGACTACCCCTTCGTTCACTGGTCCCGGCGCACGATCTCCCCACCCTTCATCACGAACCTGACATTGCGCAGTGCGGAGATGTCCCGTGTCGGGTCGCCGTCCACCGCAATGAGATCCGCTAGCAGGCCTTCCCGCACCGCGCCCACGTTGCCGTCGATGCCGAAGTATCGCGCGTTGTTCGACGTGGCGGCGCGAACGGCGTCGAGGGCGGTCATGCCGTAATCCACCATCAACTCCAACTCGCGCACGTTGTCCCCGTGGGGATACACGCCCACATCTCCGCCGAAACACATGGGGACGCCGTGCTGGAGCGCCAGCCGGAAGCTGGCACGTTTCCGCTGGATGCGGGCAGGATCGGGATCGATCCCTCTGCGCCACCCCCCGTACTGCAGGATGGCGTCGCCGGCGGCCAGCGTGGGGCAGAATGCCACGTTCCGTTCCGCCATCAGTCGGAACACCTCGGCGTCGCCCCCGTCGCCGTGCTCGATGGTCCGCACGCCGGCCAACACGGCCCGTCGCATGCCCTCGGCCGTGGCGGCGTGGGCCACGACGGAGCGGCCGGAGCTCGCCGCCACCTCCACCACCAAGGCGAGCTCGTCTTGGGTGAACGTGGGTTGGGCGGTGCCGTCGGGGCCCCAGCGATAGTCGGCGTAGATTTTGATCCAATCGGCGCCCCGTCCGATCTGGTCCCGCGTGACCCGGATCAGGTCGTCGTGGCCATCGGCTGGTTCGGCGCCCTTGGGGAGGGTGAACTCGGGCGCCCCCTTCGGGTTGTAGCTGCCCGTGGCGACGATGGCCCGGGTGGTGATGATCAGTCGGGGTCCGGGGATCACGCCCAAGTCGATGGCCCGCTTGAGCCCCACGTCGGCGTACCCGGCCCCCTCCGTTCCCAGGTCCCGCGCCGTCGTCACGCCGGCGAGGAGCGTTGCCCGGGCGTGCACCGTGGCTCGGGCCACGCGCTCGGCGAGGGATTCGTTGAGGACTTGGTCGGTCCATGCCGTCTCGTTGTACGGATGGAGCAGCATGTGGGAGTGTCCTTCGATGAGGCCGGGCAGCAGCGTCAGACCCGCGAGGCTCACGACCCGGGCGGCGCCGGGCGCACCGAGCTGCTCCGCCCGGCCGACCGCCGTGATCCTACCGTCGTCCACGACGACGGCCCACCCCTGGTGGGACTCGACACCGTCGAAGACGCGGCCGGGGCGGAGGACGTAGGATTGTCTGGCGTGCAGTGGGCTCGCTGCGGCAAGGAGACAGAGAGCGGGCAGCAGAGTAGCCGATCGACGCATACGAACCATCTCCGTGCTCGGTTGGAGGAGCCTAATGATGGTGTGGGATGGGTCGGACGGCAATTCGGAGGGTGAAGGCGTTGGTTTTCATGATTTCCCTTTCCTTCTTTATGACCTCAGGGCCCACGGCCCATGACATTTTGCCACGGTGGAATGTGTCCGCTGTGAAGGACACCCGCCGGATTGGCTCAGCCGTCGTGAACTGGAATAACGAGCAGTGCGGTGGGGAGGTTGTTGAGCAGCCGTTCCGTCGTGCTCCCGAGCAACACGCGTTCCGTCAGGCCCTTGCCGTGCGATCCCAGGACCACGAGTCCGGCTCCCCACGCGGAGACCTCTTCGATGATCGCCTCGGCCGCGTGGCCGCTCCGCACCAACCGTTCGGTGCCCGGGCGGTAGATCATCGGCCAGACTTCGGCCTCGAGCCGGTTGGTGGACTTCTCGACGAGTTCTTCGTGATCGAACGGTAGGGGCACCATGCTGGTGCCGTGGAGGGAGTCGACGGCGTGGAACGCCCACAGTTGGGCGTCGAACAGGTCCGCAAACTCTTCGGCTGCACGAATCGTGGGCCCGGCGGCGTGTGACAAGTCCACCGCGGCGAGAATCTTCTTGAAGTCGGTGGAGCCGGGTCCGGTGATGAGCATCGGAAGGTCCAGCGTCCGAAGCACCTGGTGGACCGTGCTGCCGCTGAGCCATCGTTCGAGCCGTGGGTGGTGTTTGCCGCCCATCACGATGAGGCCCGCGTCGATCTCCTCCACCGCCTCTTTGAGTACCGGCTGGGCCCGGCCAAGACGCGTGTCGAGTGTCTCCAGGACTTCGATGGAGACTCCCCGCTCCATCGCGGTTTCGACGGCCGCCCGCTTGGCGTCGAGAACCTGTTCGTTGTAGAGGGCGAGGTCGAAGGGGATCTCCTCGGCGGCCACAGACCAGTTGTCCCGCACCGCGTGTACGAGGTGGCAGGTGGAGCCGATCTTCTCGGCGATGCGGGCACCGAGGGCTGCGGCCTTCACCGCCTCGTCGGACGCGTCAACCCCGACGACAATAGGCTTCTCGGTCATGGCTTTGGAAGGTTCTGTTACTAGCGCCGAGCGCTCCCTTCGTGTCGGCGGCGATCGTGTTTGCCGTCATAGTGGAACCGCTGCGCCGGGCCCATCGTGTCGCGGCCCGCGGCGGTCTCCAGCGACTCGCGATCACACAGCCTGATCTTCGCTCGAGACACTTCGATGAGGCTCTGGTCCACCAGGTTTCGCATCGTTCGCGAAACGGTTTCCCGGCTCGATCCGATCATTTGGGCGATCAGGTGGTGCGTGATCCGCTTGGTGATGTGCTCGCCATCGTTCTCGTCCGCCAGCTCGAGCAGCAGGCGCGCCACGCGACCGGGGACGTCGAGGAGAACGAGGCCGCCGATCTTGTTGTCGGCCTGGCGCAGGCGCTTGCACATCGCTCGCAACAAGCCGATGGCAATCCCCGGCATCTCGCTGAGGCACTGATGGAAGTCCTCCCGCCGGAGCACCATGAGCTTGGAATCCTCCATGGCGATCACGTGCGCCGACCGGGGTTGGTCGTCGATGAGGGACATCTCGCCGAAGAAATCTCCCATGCTCGGCGTGGAGAGGATCACTTCGCGGCCGTCCTCTCCGATGAGAACCACCTTTACCTGTCCCGACATCACGACGTACAGCGAGTCCCCCGGGTCCTCCTCGAACACGATGACGCTGTTCTTGGGATAGGACCGGTCCCGTGCAAACTGACTGATCCGATCCACATCCTCCTCGCGGAGGTGGGAGAATAGGGGGATGCTTTGGAGAGTACTCGCAACGGTCATTGGCGTCCCTGCCATCGTTAACGCGACAAAGCCCAGATGCACTAGGTTAGCGGTCTCGGGGGCTGCTGTCAATTCCTCAAGTCTTTGCGTGCGTTACGGTTGCGTGGTCTCAGGAAGGCCCCGAAAGCGGGCGCGTGAGGGCCCAGGAGCGGCTATGTCGTTTGACAGGCGGGCCTTGGCTGGGTACAATTCGGCCGGCGCGAGCCGCTTCTAGGGGCGCCGACGGGAGTGGCAGACGGGACCTGTCCCACGGGCTGGTCTTTTTTTTGGGCCCGTTGGCCGGAAATTCGACACACACCAGCGGGCGGTATGAGCGAGATCAAGATCCAGGAAAACGACAGTATTCAGTGGGCCGTCAAGGCATTCCGCCGTAAGGTCCAGCGTTCGGGCGTCCTCAAGGAGTTGCGCCAGAAGCGCTACTACACGAAGCCGAGCCTGGCTCGGCGGCTCAAGCATGCGGCTGCCAAGCGCCGGCGCCGTGCCGAGCAGCGCCGGGCAATGCGGTCCAGATAATTCCACACGCCGAAAACAGTCCAGGAGTTCGGCTCCGGTATCGGAGTTGAGGAGGATAATGTGAGCACCAGAAGCTGGTCGAAGGGTCCCCTGATCGACGCGACCGACCCGAAGTGTGAATGCGGCTCGCCGTTGATCATGAGCAGCGACGGCAACGGCATGCTGTGGGAGAAATGCCAGACCGGCTGCTTCAAGCGGCCGGTGCAGACCCGCCGCCCGTCGTGTCCCGAGTGCGGCAAGGGCCCCTGGGGCGAGAAGACGGGGTGTGAGGCGTGCGGCTTCGGTGTGCGCGAGATCAAGCGGCCAGTGTCGACATCCATCTGGGATAATCCCGTTCCGGCGACCGCGAAGAAGGCTTCGTAGCGGATGTTTCGTGTCCTTGCGGTGGGTCTGGTGGTCGTCACAGTTGCCACGTCGGGTGCCGCGCGCCACATGCGGCTCACGAAGAGTGTTCCCACCGCCGACACCACGGTGACCGAGTCTCCTTCGGTCGTGCAGGCATGGTACTCCCAACAACCCGAGATGGCGGTGAGTCGCCTGTCGCTCCGCGGCGACGGTGGGGCCGTCGACCTGGGGGAAGCCCGGAGCGGAAACGACAACTCCATCGTGGCGAGCGTGCCGAGACCGCTCGCGCCCGGCAGCTACACGGTGAGCTGGAGAACGGCTGGCGATGACGGGCACGTGGTGCGGGGGACGTTCGAGTTTACCGTTGCCTCCGCCCGACCCCACACACCGTAGCGGACACGACAGAGAGGACACGGGCCGTCGGAGCGGGTGCTCCGGCGGCCTTTTGCGTGGCTAGAGTCCTTTTTCCATCACCTCGGCCAATCGGGCGCTGAACGCTGCGGGATTGGTGGGCTGGCTGCCCTCGGCGAGGAGGGCCTGGCCGTAGATCAAGTCGGCGTAATCCCGTACGACGGCGTCGTGCTTGTCCTGTTGAAAGCGCTCGAGGAGTTTACGCACGATGGCGTGCTTGGGATTCAGCTCCAGGATGCGCTTGACCTTCGGGACGTCCTGGCCCGCCTGCCGCAGGACCTCGATCATCTGGGGGGGCAGGTCGTGTACCTCCCCGACGAGACACGCAGGCGACGACGTGAGGCGGTTCGTGATACGCACTTCCTTGATGTCGTCCTCCAACAGTTCCCTGAAGAGTGCGGTTAGCCCCTCGTAATCCTTCGTCTCGGACTTCAACGCGTCCTCGGCGCTCTTGCGCTCGTCGCTCGTGCCGAGGTCGACGGTGCCGCGGCCCACCGAGATCCACCGCTTGCCTTTGTAGTCTGGTGGGTTTTGCAGCCAGATCTCATCCACCGGGTCGGTGAAGAGCAGCACCTCGTATCCCTTTTCCAGGAACACCTCGAGTTGCGGCGATCGCCGGGCGGCGTCCAATGTCGGACTCGTCAGGTAGTAGATAGCGTCCTGGCTCTCCGTGAGACGGGTGACGTACTCGTCCAACGTGGTCACCTCGGCGTCGTCACGGGTGGTGTGACACAGCATTTGGTCGAGGATCGGGTCCTTCTTCTCTTCCGACAGCAGCCCTTCCTTGAGCACCGGTCCGAACTGCGTCCAGAAATCTCTGTACGCCTTTGCGTCACTCTTCTGCAGCCGGGCCAGCTCTTCCATGACCTTCTTCACGAGGAACTTCCTGATGGCGGCGATCTTCCGATCCTGCTGGAGTATCTCGCGGGAGACGTTCAGTGAAAGGTCTTCGGAGTCGACGACGCCTTTGATGAAGCGCAGGTGCGAAGGCATGAGATCTTCACACCGATCCATGATGAACACGCGCTTGATGAAGAGCTGCAAGCCGCGGAAGGACATCTCCCGGTGATACAGATCGAACGGCGCCTTTGACGGGATGTACAGCAGTGCGCGGGCCTCGACGGCGCCCTCCATCGTGACCGACAGGTGACGCAACGGATCGGACCAGTCGTGTGTGATGTGCTTGTAGAACTCGTTGAACTCCTCGTCCGATACTTCGTCTTTGGGCCGGCTCCAGATGGCCTTCATCGAGTTGAGGGTCTCGTCCTTCGTAACGCGCGTCGGTGGTTTGCCTTCTTCGCCGCCCTCCTCCCGTTCCACCTCCATCTTGATGGGGTACGCCACGAAGTCGGAGTGATGCTTCACGATGTTCTTGAGGACCCATTCGGCGGTGTAGTCCTGAACGCCGTCCTCCTCGTCGACGGGTCGAAGGTGGAGAGTCACCGTGGTGCCGTTGGAGGAACGCTCGGCGTCCTCCAGCGTGTATGCGCCTTCACCGGTGGACTCCCACTTGTGGGCGGCGTCTTCGCCCGCTCGGCGGGTCACCACCGTGACCTTGTCCGCCACCATGAAGCTCGAGTAGAAGCCCACGCCGAACTGGCCGATGAGGTCGAGGGAGAGCTCCTGCTCCTTGCTCTCGCGCACGGCCTCGACGAAATCCGTCGTGCCCGACCGGGCGATGGTCCCCAGGTTTTGCGCCAACTCGTCCCGGGACATCCCGATGCCGTTGTCGGAGACCGAGAGGGTGCGGGCTTTGGGATCCGCTTCGAGACGGATGTGCAGCTCCTCGCCAGGGAGGAGGTCCGGGTTCGTCAGCGCCTCGAACCTGACCTTGTCCAACGCATCGGAGGCGTTGGAGATGAGCTCGCGTAGGAAAATGTCCTTGTGCGAGTACAGGGAGTGAACCAAGAGGTCGAGGAGTTGCTTGACCTCGGCCTGAAATTCGTGGCGTTCGGCGGTTTTGGTCATTTGTCTTGTGCAGCGGTTGTCGTGACGTTTTGGGACGGAGTAAGGAAAAAGTAAGAGGTTGAGGCCTCAGGTGTCAGGGTTGAAGGCCGAGCCCCCGACACCTGAGACCGTGATAGAAATCAGAGGGCTGGGGGCGCTGCTGCGGCCTCTCCTCCCTCCTGGTACAGCCACGCACCGGCGACGGTGGCCACCAGGGCCTCCACCAGCGTCCAGATGAGTCCCATGACGAACAGCCACACGGGGAGTTTGAGGAACACCGTGAAGTCTGTCATCGGCCAGGCGCGTGCCAGGAGCCACATGGCCCCTCCCGCCATCAGGGCCGTCTGGACGCCGGGCCCGAATCGTGGCCGTATCGCCGCGTAGATCCACACTGCGGCGATGCCGAGAATGAATCCGAACACGATGTAGACTGCAATCCCTCCTCCGCCTACCGGATCCAGGCTCAGGTTCGCCAAAATCTCCTCGAATTGGCCGGCGAACACCCACATGTTCGCCACGATTTGGCTCACATTGATGATGACTCCTGCCAGTAGCCCCCCGACAACGACCCGACCCATGTTGATCTGTGCCATGCTTGCACCTCCGTGCGTTGGATCGTGAACATCAGAACTTTATGGCGTGTACGGCGAATGCGGTCCCCACACCCGCAGCCCACCCCGAGAGCACGTCAGTTGGAAAGTGTTTCGCCGCGGCCATCCGGAGCACGCCCACCCCCACGGCGCCGGCGACGGCGAGCCAGCACCTGAAATCCGCGCCACCGTCAGCCAGGTCGCGGAGCGTGAGGCAGTAGCTCGTGGCGAGGGCGGCGGTGGTGGCCGAGTGGCCCGACGGCCAGGACCGTTGATTCGATACCACGTGTGCGACTTCGATTCCCTCTTCCGTGTAGAGCACCGGTCGGTTGCGGCCCACCAGCGCCTTGACTATGTGCACGGAGCTCTCGGCCCACAGAAGCGACTCGAACGAGGCGACGATTCCCGAGTGGCCAACCGGCCCCTCATTGGCGAGGTCGGCCCACGTGAACACGGCGACTCCGGCGCGAAGCAGATCGCTCGCGGTTCCCATTGTGGGGCGGGGGGGCGCAATGACCCACCGGTCGAAGGCGTTGACGGTTGCGGGATCGCACGGCACGCACTCGACGGGGTCGGAGTTGATGCCGCTGAGCTCGGGGATGGGGAGGATAAAGAGGGCCGCCGCCACCGAGGCGACGTCTCCGGGCCCTACGATCCGGGGATTCTCTTGCTGTGCTTGCCCGAGCCCTGCGGTCGATGCGCACAGGATCGCGACCACCGCGAGATGCGGAAGGCCTATGCGGGTCGGTCGCTGCAGCGCAATCCTCGCCTGTATGAGTGACGACGTGAAGCTCGACCAGAATGGGGCTCGGAGAGAGCCGGTGTCAAGGCAGGTTGAACACCTTGTGCGTCTGGAGGCTCAGCTTCCAGTCGGGATGGGCCTCGCAGAACTCTGCGGCCAGTTCCGTGTTGCGGGTGATCCGGGGACCGTCCATCGGTTGGAGATAGAAGTGTCGGAAGTCCAGGCCCCGGAAGCTCAGTGGGTCCAGGTCT
Source organism: Gemmatimonadota bacterium (assembly GCA_039588255.1). Taxonomy (GTDB): domain Bacteria; phylum Gemmatimonadota; class Gemmatimonadetes; order Gemmatimonadales; family GWC2-71-9; genus B3T1B10. The sequence goes on from JBDHAF010000032.1 coordinate 13,267, forward strand.
TCTTGGGGGAAGACGACCTTGAGCTCGTCGCCGGACCGCTGCCGGAAGTCGGCGCCGGCCTTGGGACTGACGCACACCCAGTCGACCCCCTCAGGCACGGGGAGTGTCCCGTTGGTCTCGAGGCCAATCTCGAAGCCTGCCGTGTGAAGCGCATCCACGAGAGCGTCATCCAGCTGCAGCAGCGGCTCGCCGCCGGTAAGGACGGTGAACCGGTCGTCGTCGTCAGGAGCGCCGTGTTCCCAGATGCTACGCAACGCCTGCGCCAGATCGTGCGGCGTGGCGTATCGTCCGCCGCCTGGCCCATCCGTGCCGATGAAGTCGGTATCGCAGAAGCGGCAGACGGCGGCGTCGCGGTCCTCCTCGCGGCCTGACCACAGGTTACATCCGGCGAACCGGAGAAGCACGGCCGCCCGCCCCGTGTGATATCCCTCTCCCTGAAGCGTGTAGTAGATCTCTTTGACGCTATACATGAGTTCCGGCTCGGTACGGCGTGGGGTCGGGAACGCCGGCTTCCTCAAAGCCCTTTCGGCGAAGCACGCACGCGTCGCACCGACCGCAGGCCGCGCCCTCGGCTGACGGGTCGTAGCAACTGACCGTGACTCCGTAATCCACACCCAGCTCGACGCCGCGCCGAATGATCTGGCTCTTCGTCATCTGTATCAGCGGCGTGTGAATCTCGAGGGATGCGCCCCCGACGCCTGCTTTGGTGGCGACGGCGGCCAGGCGCTCGAAGGCCTCGATGAACTCCGGGCGGCAATCCGGATACCCCGAGTAGTCGAGGGCGTTGACACCGATGAAGAGATCGCTCGCTCCCAACGTCTCCGCCCACGCCATGGCGAGAGAGAGGAAGATCGTATTGCGGGCGGGCACGTACGTCACCGGGATCTCGGCGCCGATGACCTGGGGCGGAGTGTCCTTCGGCACGTCGATGTCGTCGGTGAGGGCCGAGCCCCCAAACGTTCGGAGATTCAACCGGGTGATGACGTGCCGGTTGACCCCGATCGCCTCAGCCACGCGCCGTGCGGCGTCGATCTCCACGCTGTGTCGCTGCCCGTATTCGACGGTGAGGGCGTACAGCTCGAACCCCTGGGCTCGGGCCTCCGCCAGGACGGTGGCCGAGTCGAGGCCCCCGCTCAGCAAGACCACGGCCCGGCTATTGAGTCCGTCTGCCGATTGATGTTTCATTACCCGAGAATATAGGAGGAGTCGTCAATGGCAGACATAGACGGTCAACTACCGGTATCCGGTCCTTTACCACCACCGGAAAGCCTCGAGCAGGCTCGCGAAGTTCTCAAGGCGGAGGCATTCCCGGCGCCAGACGTGCAGGTCGTCACGATGGAGGCGACGGAATTCACGTCGATCTGCCCGCGCACCGGTCAACCGGATTTCGGCGAGGTCTCCATCGAGTACGTCCCTGACCGACATTGCCTGGAGTCCAAGGCCCTGAAGTTCTATCTATGGGCGTACCGGAACGAAGGCGGCTTTTGCGAAACGCTGGCGGCCCGCATCGCCGACGACATCGTGTACGCCATCGCGCCCAAGGCGGTTCGGGTGGAGCTGCATCAGAGCATCCGGGGTGGGATACGCATCGTCGCGGTGGCGGGCAGGCCCAAAGACTAGAACGGGCCGCTACACCCCTCGAGCCGCCGGTTGTACGTGACGTGGGCGATCTTCCACGCATCGCCGATCCGCACCATGTGAAACGCATCGATGCCGCAGTGGCTGAACGTGCCCGCGCGGTGGAAGTCGTAGGGCGCCCAGAGCGTTGCGATGCTGCCGTCGATTTCCACCGTCGGGCTCCACATCCGCTCCAGGATCTCCGTCTCCAACCCGGCGATGCGCTCGATGAACTGTTCCAGGTCTGTCCAGGCAACGGTACGGGGTTGCTGCGTTTCGTCGATGGCGACGAGCCGGGCCTCGGGCAGCATGAGACGACGTAGCGTTCTGGTGTCTTTGCTGCGCATGGCGTCGAAGAGGGCCTCGGCCACCGCGACGACTTGCTCTTCGGCCGACTGGCCGACCGTCGTGCAGGGCATGGCGAGTGCTAGCAGGAAGATGAAGGGGGTGCAGCGCATGGTGGGTGGCTCCGGTTGATTCGTGCGGAGCCAAGATGGTGTAAGTGCGACGTGGGAGGAAGGTGCTTGCCCTCCTCCCACTCGACATCAGATCAACGCTCTGCCGCTTTGCCCCCGATGACGGCCCCGATCAGCAAGGGGATGAGGTTCATCGTCGAAAGAGCGAAGGCGCCCATCCCCGCGATCTTGATGAAGATCGCTCCCAGGATCGGGATGCTGCCCAGAATTGGCCCCAGGAACATCATCGTCACCCACATGATGAGCCCGGGGAGAAACACTGCGGCGACAGCCCGACCGGCGCTGCCCGCCTTCGAGCCACCCACGTATCCCGCGATGAGGCCACCGAAGATCGGCAGCCAGGACAGGAGGACCGAGAGGCCGATCATCCAAGCCATTGCGCCGGGGATACTTCCACGCCGTGTAACGTCTGTCGTCATGGTTCCTCACTCATGGTGTGTATCAGCTGGACCGCCCTTCAGGGCGCCCGGAAATCCCTACGTAATAAGCGGTTGGGATGTTTCGACCGCCAGGGTGGCGTTGCGCATCGGAACGTCCCATCAATCCTCGGTCTTCTCGAGATCCAGCGCCGCGGAGTTGATACAGTATCGAGAGCCGGTGGGCTTGGGGCCGTCCGGGAAGACGTGGCCCAGGTGGGCGTCGCAGGTGCTGCACACGACTTCGGTGCGGCGCATGAAATGGCTGTTGTCGTCGGCGGTGCTCACGTTGGCGTCGGCCACCGGCGAGTGAAAGCTGGGCCAGCCGGAGCCGGATTCGAACTTTGCGTCGGAGGCGAACAGCTCGCTGCCGCACCCGGCGCAGCGGTAAACCCCTTCCTCTTTAGAGTCGTGGTATTTGCCGGTGAACGCCGGTTCGGTGCCCTTCTCCCTGAGAATGTGGTATTGCTCGGGGGTGAGCTGCTCCCGCCACTCCGCATCGGTTTTCGTCACCTTCTTGGCCATGCGCTGCTCCGCTCCGCGTGGAGGTTCACTTCCAGGTTTACAGTTACCAATCGGAGGGCAAAAACGCTAGAATTTTCTCGGCGTTGAGAGTACCAATTCAGCATGACGGAACCCCAGCTCACCCCGGCCGAGCGGTCGAAGCTCCGCATCTTCCGCCAGGTCGCGGCCGAGGCGCGATCCGCAATGGACGTCAAGCGGCAGGATAGCGATTCGGTACGGGTGGTGAAGGGGTACATCGAGGACGAAGGCGACACCGCACGGGTCCGCAACATGTGCATCCCCGTGCGCCGGGCCTACCTCAAGAACGACCCCGTGAACATGGGCCGTATCGTCCGGATGCTGCGAGACTCCGGGTCACCGGAGATCCAACAGCGGCTTGATCAGTTCGAGCGGGACTTCGCCCCGATCCAGAGCGAGTTGGAGAGCGCGTCGATCTTGAACGACCGACGCGTCACCCATGCGGAAATGTTCGAGAAGTGGATCGACGCCGTGGTGTTTCACGACATCCCGGCCAAGCGGCAACCCTTCCTCGCCATGGCCGACGAGCTGGGAAAGGCGGTGGAGGGTATCGGCGCCTTCCTGGCCGAGCGGATCGCCCAGTGCCTCCTCGAACTCGACCAGATCGTGGCGGCGTTCCTGGGCGAGCCCACCGATTACGTACCCCACGCGGCGCCGTCCCGCGACGACGCCTAGTTCCTCTCTTCCACCGGCGCGAGGCGACCGGTGACGCTGATGGTGTGGCCGCTCTTTGTGAAGATCTGGATCACGCCGTTGGCTGCGTCCCCACCGTAGACCGTCACCGCCGCGCCGCCCTTGAGCACCTCGATCCGCTCGATGTCGTCCGGGTTCAATTCGGTCAGTGCTTCCTGTACTTCCCACGCGCTGCCTTCGATGCGCACGCCGTCCACGTAGATGAGGGGAGGCCCCTGTCCCTCGCCGAGCTCGAGACCGCGGATCCGACGGATGATTTCCCCATCACCCTCTTCGCCAACCAGCGCGAGGCGGGACTTCGCTCCGGGGTCGATGGAAAATCCGATCCGCTGGGTCACCAGCGTCGCCACGGGCTCGTCCCCCACCTCGCCCGGCGTGTACCTGCTTAAGGCGATGACGTGCTTGGCGGGGCCCTCGAACGCCCGGTTGGTCGCCTCGACGACGTTGATCGTGGTGGAGTCGACGCTGCCGTCCTCGGTGATCACGAACTCGAGGTGCACCATGCCCTCGATCCCCGCCTGACGGAGCATCTCAGGGTAGCGGGGCAACGGCCCGGACAGGCGTTCGGGTTTCACATCCACCGCCGCCTCGACGTACACGTCGGTCATTCCGGTGGCGGTGCCCAACTCGCTGTCGAACTCCACGGCGGCGGGGGTGGGGGTCTCGCAGGCGAGGCCCACAAACAGGGTGGCGACGGCGGCCGCGAGGCCGGCCCGGACGGTTCGGGCGCGAGGACTGGGGTGCATCATTTTGTGAATTCTCCGTGCTAAGAGGGATTTCGGATTGGAGAGTGCCGGCGCCGGGAACACGCTCGCCGTGCGGTGACGGGCGACTTCCAGGAGCAATTCGCTGTAGACCCGGGCGTCCGCTCCGGTCCTCAGGACGCGCTCGTCGCAATCCAGCTCGACGGCGTCCCGCAGCCGGCGCAGTTGCCACCAGAGGGGAAGGTTCCACGGCATCAGGACCGCCATCACGAGCCCGGCGGACAGCAGCCGGATGTCCCCGGCCTCGATGTGCTGCCGCTCGTGGGACAACACCAACCGCCGGGCGTCGGCCCCGAGACGCTGGACCCACGCCGGGAGCACGATGATGCTTGGGAAGCTCCCGATCACCGCCGGCCCCAGGCTCGGCGTGAGGCGCACCACCACGCCGTCGACGATCTCCGCCGGGCAGCGGCTGGTCTCCCGGCGGACGCGGGCCTGGCTGCCGAGCAGGACGACGGCCAACAGGGCCGACGCCGCGACCCAGACACTGGCCACGACCCCCGTGAGGGCCGAGATGGTGGGCGAGGCGGCGGGGGCGTTCATCAGGCCGAAGAGGAGGGCGGGGTCGATGATCGTCGCTCCGGCGTCGGCGATGGGTATCGGCGTGGCGGCGGGGGCCGCCGGGCTCACCAGAGAGATGAGGGGAACGCCTACGGAGGTGACGAAGGCACCGCCCCAGGCCCACCGGGCCGGTTGTCCGGCAAGGCGCAGCATCCGCTCGCAGGCGATGGCGGCCAGCCCCACGAGGGCGGAGACGACGACGGCGTAGAGCATCCATGCGGCGATCATTGGTCTATCTCCTTGAGGCGCTCGTCGAGAAGCTTGCGGATGTTGCGGAGCTCGTCGGGAGAGACGTTCTCATCGGATACCAGGCGCGTCACCAGCAGCTCCCGGGACCCCTGGTACACCTTGTTCAGCAGACGGCCCAGAGCGCTGTCGCCGGCGTCATCGGCCTGGATCAGGGGATAGTACCGGAACGCCTTGCCCTCCTGCTCGTGGCGCACGAATCCCTTCGACTCGAGGGTCCGGAAGATCGTGAGGACCGTGGAGTAGGCGAGGTCGTCCGCCAGGCGGTCACGAACCTCCCCCACCGTGGCGGATCCCAGCTCCCACACCACCGACATCACGTCCAGCTCCCGTTTCGTCAGGCTGATACTCATCGCTATCTCCGACAAAGTGGTATTGGTATTATCTTTTTAATAGATAATTGTTCCGCCCGCAAGGGGTCGCGTTTGATCCGTAGCTAAATCCAAGCATTGCAGGTATTTATAAGATCCACCTCCAACCGCGCCGGTGCTCATGAACGTCAAATGTCGCCTTGGTGTCGCCGTGATGGCTCTCGTCGGGATCGGCCACATCCCAGCCTGCGCCCAGGAATCCACCAGGCCCCAAATCGATGACGTGCGGTGGGCGCTCTCGGTGCTGGCGGACGACTCCCTGGCGGGCCGGCGGGCGGGTACCCCGGGGTCGTTCAAGGCGGCCGCGTTCATCGCCGCGCAGCTCGAGAGTTTCGGCGTGGAGGCCGCCGGCGACAGCGGGTATTTCCAGCGCGTGCCAATGGTGGGTGTGGAACAGAACGGCCGCCGCCGGGTGGGGCTGCTCCCGTCGTGGAGCGATCTGGACACGGTGCCCCGCGAACGGCGCCTCGGTGACGTGAACGTTGTCGGGGTGCTCTGGGGTGGCGATCCCGCCCTGCGGGACGAGGTGGTGATCATCGGGGCGCACCACGACCACGTCGGGGTGAGACAGCCCGTCGACGGCGATTCCATATATAACGGAGCCGACGACGACGCATCCGGGGTGGTGGCGGTGTTGGAGATCGCCCGGGCCCTGGCGAGTGGGCCGAGGCCCAAGCGGACGGTGGTATTTCTCTTCTCCACCGCCGAAGAGATGGGCTTGGTGGGCACCCGGTGGTACATGCAGCATCCGGTCGTCCCCCTCGAGCAGACGGTCGCCGACTTCCAGGTGGAGATGATCGGGCGCCCCGACTCTCTGGCCGGCGGGCCGGGCCGGGCGTGGCTCACGGGGTACGAGCGCTCCACCATGGGTGACATGCTGCGGGACGCCGGGAACCCCATCGTTCCCGACCCGCGGCCGGATCAGAATTTCTACATGCGGAGCGACAACATCCCGTTCGCCATGGCGGGAATCCCGGCGCACACCCTCTCGTCCTTCAACCTCCACAGCGACTACCATCGCCCGTCTGATGAGGTGGAGCTGGTGGACTTCGAGCACGTGACCATGGTCATCGAGGCGTCCATTCAAGCCGCCCGGCTCCTGGCGAACGGTGAGAAACCGGAATGGCATCCGGGGGGCCGTCCCGAGCCGCGCCGTCGGTAGGGTCTCTGTAACAACTCGACGGCACCGCTTTTGCGTTTGGTTGACACAACCACAACTGCGGATAGGTTTGGCCCTTCGCTGAACGTTGCTCTTCCAACGAGGATGTTCCCGTCGCTGGTCGTCGCCTGAGCCAAGCCGAGTTGGTCGCGTCGGTCGCCCCCGATGCGCCGGACTCCGCCGTCGACAGCGTCATCGTCGATCCCCGTCACGCCGCCGCCGCCACGCTGCAGTTCGCCAAGTCGGTGGCGCTGGGTTTGTCGGACACGCCGCCGTGGCTCCACTCGCACTTCCTCTACGATGACAACGGCAGCCGGTTGTTCGAGGAGATCTGCCAACAGCCGGAGTACTACCCCACCCGGACGGAAGCGGCCATTCTGGAGCGGTACGCCTCCCGAATCCGCGACGCCGTGGGACCGGTGACGCTCATCGAATTGGGCTCCGGGAATTCGGTCAAGACGGATTACGTGCTGGCGGCGTTTGCTGCCGCGGAGTCCTCGGTGCGCTACGTCCCCATCGATGTCCACGAGGGGATACTGCAGCAGGCGAAAGACGCGATTACGGCGCGCCACCCCACCGTGACCGTCACAGGCGTCGCGGATACGTACCAACACGCCTTTCCGCTGTTCAAGGAGTTTTCTCCGGCGATGGTGCTGTTCCTGGGGAGCAGTATCGGGAATTTCGATCAGCGGGAGTCCGACATTTTCTGGCAGGGGTTGTCCGACGCGCTGTCTCCCAGTGATTTCCTCTTGTTGGGTATTGATCTGGTCAAAGAGGAATCGCTGCTGAATGCGGCTTACAATGACGCCGCAGGGATTACGGAGCAATTTACGAAGAATCTGTTTGCGCGGATCAACCGGGAGCTCGGCGCGAGCGTCGATCTCGATGCCATTCGACATGTGGCCCGATACAACCCGGAGTGGCAGCGCGTCGAGATCTATGCCCGGTTCCTCTCACGGCAGGACGTGTATCTCGAGCCCCTCGACCGAACCATCACCGTGCCCAAGGACACGATGGTGATGACCGAGATCAGCAGGAAGTACGATCTCGAGAAGATGAAGGCCTATCTCCGCTGCTTCGACTTCGCCGTTAAGGAAGTCTTTACCGACGAACGGCGGTGGTTCGGCCTCCTGCTCCTGCAACACTGCCCCTGACCAATGCTTGGCAGGCGGTCGGAAGAGTGGCTATACTAGGCCCCCATTCCTTGAGCGACCTGCAACCCGACGATCCAAAAGAGGTAATGCTGATGTATTCCCGTTGCACGATCCGTGGACTCGTGACCGTCCTGGCCGCCGTGGCGTTTTCCGGCATGTGGACCCCCGCCACGGGACAGACGTACCCCGAAAAACTCTACGACGCGTTGCGCTGGACCAACGTGGGACCGGCTCGCGGTGGGCGTTCCCAGGCCGTGGCCGGGAGCGATGCCCGGCCGCTGGAGTACTATTTCGGCGCAGCAGGCGGCGGACTCTGGAAGACCACGGACGCCGGCACGACGTGGCGGCCGGTGACCGACGGCCAGATCAACAGCGCCTCGGTGGGTGCGGTGCAGGTGTGCGAGGCCAACCCCGACGTCGTGTACATCGGGATGGGTGAGACGGAGCTGCGGGGCAACATCCAACAGGGCGACGGCGTGTACAAGTCGACGGATGCCGGAGAGACCTGGACCCACATGGGCCTGGAAGAAACACAGAACATCTCCCGGATTCGAATTCATCCCCAGAACTGCAACACGGTGTGGATCGCCGCACTGGGGAAGCATTCCACTGCAAATTCCGAACGCGGCGTGTTCAAGTCCATCAACGGCGGGATCACGTGGAACAAGGTGCTGTATCGTGACGAGCGTTCCGGGGCCGTCGACCTGACGCTCGACCCCAACAACCCTGCGGTAATGTATGCCTCACTGTGGGAGTCGTGGCGCAAGTCGTGGGGCATGTCGTCCGGCGGGCCGGGCAGCGGGTTGTTCAAGAGTGTGGATTTTGGTGAGACGTGGACCGAGATCACCCGGAACCCGGGACTTCCGCAAGAAGGGGTGATCGGGAAGATCGGTGTGGCGCTTTCACCGGCGGCCCCGCATCGCGTGTGGGCACTGGTGGAGAACGACGAGGGCGGGGTCTTTCGGTCGGATGACGCCGGTGCCACGTGGGACCGGGTCAATGACGAGCGGTTTCTGCGGCAGCGGGCCTTCTATTACTCCCGCGTGTATGCCGATCCCCAAGATCCGGACGTGATGTACGCGCTGAACACCGGACTCTACCGGTCACGAGATGGTGGGGCGACGTTCAGTCCGATCCGGGTGCCCCACGGCGACAACCACGATCTGTGGATTGCCCCGAGCGATCCGGAACGCATGGCCAACGGGAACGACGGCGGGGGAAACGTGTCGTTCAACGGCGGCCAGACGTGGACGGCGCAGGATTACAGCACCGCACAGTTCTATCGCGTCCACACGACGAATCATTTCCCCTACATGATCTGCGGCGGGCAGCAGGACAACAGCACTGCGTGCATTCCCAGCAAGGGGTGGAGCCATCTCTCCAACAACGCGGGCTCGCCCAACTTCCTCTTCTCGGTGGGTGGGTGCGAGAGCGGTTACGTCGCCAACAACCCGGCTGATAAGGATGTGTTCTTCGCCGGCTGCTACGGTGGGAGCCTCAGCCGTTACAACCACGCCAACGGCGAGACACGGCAGGTGAACGTCTGGCCCGAGAACCCGATGGGACAGTCGTCGGAGGATCTCATCGAACGGGTGCAGTGGACCTTCCCCATCGTCTTCTCGCGGGTCGAGCCCAATGTGCTGTACACCGGTACGCAAAAGGTGTGGAAGACCACCAACGATGGGGCATCGTGGGAGCAAATCAGCCAGGACCTGACCCGCGCCGACCCGTCCACCACGGGGCCGTCGGGTGGTCCCATCACGAAGGACCAGACGGGTGTCGAGACGTACGCCACGGTGTTCGCCATCGAGCCGTCGTACCACGACGCCAGCGTGATCTGGGCGGGCTCCGATGACGGTTATGTCCACGTCACGCGGGACGGCGGGGCCAACTGGGACAATGTGACGCCCGACGATGCGCCGGATTTCGTGCGTATCAACACGATCGACGCGTCACCCAACACGCCGGGCAAGGCGTATGTCTCGGGAATTCGCTACCTGGTGGACGACGATCGCAGTCCGTACGTGTGGAAGACGGAGGATTACGGACAGTCGTGGACCAAGATCGTCAACGGCATCCCCGGCGACGACTTCATTCGGGCGGTTCGGGAAGATCCCCGCGCGCCGGGTAATCTCTACGCCGCGTCGGAGCGGACGGTGTACGTATCGTGGGACGACGGTGCCAACTGGCAGCCCCTCTCGCTGAACCTCCCCGTCACCCAGGTATCGGATCTCGTGGTGGAGGACAACGACCTCGTCATCGCTACCCACGGCCGTTCGTTCTGGGTGATGTTCAACATGGCTCCGTTGCGTCAGCTCAACGAGCAGGTCGCCAATGCTCAAGTGCACCTGTTCGATCCGGTGGATCCCGCTCGCGGCGTGGACAATAGCGTGGAGGTGTACTACTACCTCGCGGAGGATGCCGAGGAGCTGACGATGGAGTTCCTGGACGCCGACGGGAACGTGATCCAGACGCACGAGGCGACCGGCGAAGACCAACCGCAGCCGCAGGGGGGTTTCGGGTTCGGCTTCGGGGGCGGTGGCGGTGCACCGTCCAAGGCGGCGGGCTCCAACAGGTTCCGCTGGAACCTTCGCTACCCCGGTTACACCGACTTCGACGGGAGAATCTTCTGGGCGGCGGGCAACAGCGGGCCGGTGGCGATCCCCGGACGATACCAGGTGCGCCTGACGGCGGACGGTGAGTCCCAGACGCAGGATTTCGAGATCAAGATCGATCCCCGGATGGAGCACGTCACGGTTGCGCAGCTCAGGGAGCGTTTCGAGTTCGCGCTGCGCATTCGGGATCGTGTGAGTCAGGCCAACGAGGCCGTCATCGAGATCCGGCGCATCAAGGGAGACGTGGACGACCGCTTGGGACAGACCGACGACAATGGGATTCAGCAACAGGGTGAGAGGGTGAACCAGAACCTGAGCGCGGTGGAGGGCGAGATCTACCAGGTCCAGAACCGCAGCGGCCAGGATCCGTTGAACTTCCCCATCAAGCTGAACAACAAGCTAGCGGCCCTGATGGGCGTGGTGGAGCGGGGAGAGACGGCTCCCACGGCCCAGTCGTACCAGGTGTTCGATCACCTTTCAGATCTTCTCCAGACGGAGCTGATCCGGATGAACACCATCATCGAGCAGGATCTGCGGCGTCTGAACGAGCTGCTCCAGGAGGAAGGACTCGACCCCATCGAGATTGAGGAGTTGATCGGGTAGGGCGGTAAATCAGTGAGCGACCCCGCTCCCGTCTGGGGGCCGGTGCCGCGAGCAGGGACGGGACGTGAAGCTGCAGCGCGCCGTTTTTCCCGACAGCGCGCGTTGGTGAGCGGCGGGCCCCTGTTGGGATGTGGAGCCGCCTAGGCGAACCGCAGCGCGCGAAAGGGACTAATGGCGTGCTGCAGCGCACACTTCACCGCCTACCGAACACGGCATCCACCGTTGCCCTGACTAACCGCATCTGGTTAGATACCAGGCATGGCTAGAGATCTCAAAGTTACGTCGGAGCACCTCAAGGACGGCCGCCTCCGATTCTTCGTGAGCGCGCCGGTGCATTCGCTTGCGCCCGGCGCGTATCGCTTTGCGTCCCCCATGGCCGCCGCCGGTGTTCCGGTCGCGGAAGCGGTCCTCGCCGTGCGGGGTGTCGATGCCGTCGTCCTGTCTGACGACGCGGTCACGGTCGAGAAGAAGTTGACCCACGAGTGGTGCGATCTCGAGGAACAGATCCAGTACGCCATCACGGCAGGCGTGTCGGGGATGAAGCCCCCGCCGCCGCCCGAGGCGGATATGGACGACGACGCTCTCTACGACGTCGTGTCGGAGATCTTCCAGCGGGAGATCAACCCGGCCATCGCCAGCCACGGTGGGGCGGTGGAGTTGATTGACGTCCAGGACCGCACCGTCGTGCTCCGGATGCAGGGGGGGTGCCAGGGGTGTGGCATGGCCAACGTGACGCTCCGCCAGGGCATCGAGGGAACACTCCGGCGAATTCTGCCGTCGCTGAGAGGGGTTCACGACGTGACCGACCACTCGGCCGGGTCCAACCCCTACTTTACGTCGGCGAAGACCTGACCGTGGTGGAGGAGGCCCACCGCCCCCGACTCCTCCTCCTGCTTCCGACCCACACCTACCGGGCCGACGAGTTCGTTGGCGCCGCCAAGCGCCTCGCCTTGGATCTGACCGTGGCATCCGAGACCCCCAGTTCTCTGGAGGCCCACCATCCCGAGGACCTCATCACCCTCGAGCTGGACGATCCGGAGGCGGCCACCGCGACTGCCAGGCGGTTCGCCGAGCAATATCCCCTCACGGCCATCCTCGGTCCCGACGACGATACTGCGGTCCTGGCGGCCCACCTCAGCCAGGAATTGGGGCTGCCCGCGAATCCGGTACACGCCGTTCGGGCGGCTCGGAGCAAGATCCTTCAGCGCGAGCGCCTCAGGGAGCGGGGTGTCCCCGTCCCCGACTTCCGGGTCTGGGAGGTGGGTGCCGACCCCGTTGCCGCTGCGTCGGAGGCGCCCTATCCGTGCGTCCTCAAGCCGGCCGCCCTCTCTGCCAGCCGGGGGGTGATTCGGGCCGACGACCCGGACGAATTCGTGGCCGCCCACGCCAGGCTCCGCTCGATCCTCGAATCGGACGGCACGGACGGGAAGGCTGATCGCCGGTATCTGGTGGAGGGGTACGTGCCGGGTCCCGAGTTCGCCCTGGAGGGCCTCATCGCCGACGGCGGGCTCCACATCCTGGCGGTGTTCGACAAGCCCGACCCCCTCGAGGGACCGTTCTTCGAGGAGACCATCTACGTCACGCCATCCCGGGCCGACTCTCGCGTGGTGAACAGCGTGGTGGACCTCACCGGGCGCGCCGCCGCTGCCCTGGGCCTCACCACCGGGCCGATCCACGCCGAGCTGCGCTACAACGAGGAGGGGCCCTGGCTCATCGAGTTGGCAGCCCGGCCGATTGGTGGTAAATGCAGTCGTGTCATACGTTTAGGTAAAGAGAGTGAGTATTCACTTGAAGATGTGATCGTGGGTTATTCCGTGGGTGTCCTGCGGGACATTCCTGAGCGGGAGTCCCAAGCGGCGGGCGTCATGATGATCCCCATTCCCGGGGCGGGAACCCTCGAGCAGATCGATGGGATGGAGGCCGCCCGGGCCGAGCCGGGCGTCGAAGATGTCCTCATCACGGCGCATCCTGGGCAGGTGCTGGTGCCACTTCCCGAGGGATCCCGCTACCTCGGCTTCATCTTTGCCCGAGGGGGCACCCCAGAGCTGGTGGAGACGGCGCTGCGACGGGCCCACGAGAGACTGGACATCGTGGTGACGGCCAAGGGCTGAGAGAGGAAGGGAGGCCGATTGGCTCGCCGTTGGCGGGGTTGTCGGGTAATGAGGTCAGCGATAGCTTGCTGCTCCCGGGCGCCGCCCGGACTGCCCTGGTGGTGGAATTGGTAGACACGCTGTCTTGAGGGGGCAGTGGCGAGAGCCGTCCCGGTTCGAATCCGGGCCAGGGCACTCAACGCCACCGTAGCTCAGTGGTAGAGCTCTCGATTCGTAATCGAGTGGTCGTCGGTTCGACTCCGACCGGTGGCTCTCACGAACTCCAGCACTGACAAGCACTTCGACGCCGCTCTCTTTGGGCGGCGTTTTTGCGTTACCTCATCGATCAGAAGGCGGAGTGATGACCAACCCTCCAGACCTCGATGAACGTTGGGACCAGTTGGTCGAGGCGGTGCGTGTTGAATTCTGGCGAATGAGAGATGAAGAAGCGGAACCGGGAGATCGGGCTCACCGATTCATCCGGGCCAATGCCATTTTCGCTGCGAACCGGATGCCGTTACCAGATGAGTCTGTCAGGTGGGTAAGAGGTAGTGAGGAGCCCACACTCTCACCGCCGGCGTTCGAATCGACCAAACAGCTTGATTCGAGAGAGTGACTACACCGACTCCCATACTCTGCACCTCACCCGCCGCTGATCGCCGCTCTTGGGCCATCCTGGGCGCCCGTTTTGATGCTTGCC
>JBDHAF010000033.1:0-33400 GCA_039588255.1 Gemmatimonadota bacterium
GGCCTCACGGGACGATGGCATGGAGATCGGACGATCCCGGGAGGGCCGAGCCGTCAGGGCGTTCCGACTTGGAACCGGCCGCCACAGGGTGAGTCTCCTCGCCGGCTGCCACGCCGACGAACCGGTGGGCCCTCGTCTGCTGAGACACGTGGCCGCGTACCTAGCTGGTCTGCCGCCTGACGACCACCTGCTTGCGGACTACCAGTGGTGGATCGTGCCGCACATCAACCCCGACGGCGAGGCGCAGAATCGGGCCTGGCACCGGGACGACGAGGTGGTTTACGACGTTGCAGCACACCTCGGCAACGTCGCTCGAGAGGCGCCCGGCGACGACATCGAGTTCGGCTTTCCCAACGACGATGACGACAACGACGCTCGGCCGGAACCCAGGGCGGTATTCGAGTGGTGGCGGTCCGACGCCCGGTCGTTTGCGGTCCACGTGTCCATGCACGGCATGGGATTCTCCGCCGGCCCCTGGTTTCTGATCGACCGATCCTGGAAAGACCGTTGCGCTCTCCTCCAGCAGCGGTGCGCCGGGAAAGTCGCGGAGCTCGGGTACACCCTCCACGACGTTGAGCGGCTGGGAGAGAAGGGATTCGTGCGGCTCGGACGAGGTTTCTGTACCCGCCCCGACTCGCGCTACATGCGGGAGCACTTCCTCGCACTGGGCGACGAGGAAACCGCGAGTCGTTTCCGGCCCAGCTCGATGGAGACCGCGCGGCGCCTCGGGGGCGACACCCTCACCCTCGTCACGGAGATGCCTCTGTTCATTACGCCGGGCGTGGGAGAGGAGCTGGGGCCGCCGGACCCGGTGGCCGCGGAGTGGAAGGACCGGATCGAGGGTTGGCGGGCACAGGTGCACGATGCGGATGGCATCGCCGCCGTCGCCGCGGAGGCATCGGCCAGTGGGATTCAGCCCATGCCCGTGCGGGATCAGATGGTGCTGCAGTGGACGCTGGTCGCGGCGGGGCTGGAACAAGTGGGCCGGAACCTGTGGTCCTGAAGCACACCGTTTGTCACTGCAGCGCGCGTTGGTTCGCAAGGCGGGCTGCTCCGAAACCTCGCACTGAAGAGAACCGCAGCGCGCGGAAGAGACAAATGGTGTGCTTCAGGACGTTACGTCCCGCTCACCGCTCAATCACATGCGATTCCCGTCCCGGTCCAGCTGGATCGGCTCACCCAGGCCCAACTGCCGCAGCCGCGCCAGCTGGGTCGCGGCATCACCCACCACCAAGTACACCATCCGGTCGGGCACGATGTACCGCTCCGCGAGCGCACGGTGACTGTCGAGTGTCATGTCCTTCACCATCTGCTCGCGCTGCTTGACGTAGTCGACAGGGAAACCGTACTCGGCAACCTGGTTGACCATCGACCGGATGGCCCCCAAGGTCTCGAATCGCAACGCATTGGATTGCACCAGGGCGTTTCTCGTGAACTCGAGATCCTCCGCCGGGACTCCTCCACGGTACTTCGTGAGCTCGTCCTTGAAGATCTCAACCGATTCGAACGTCGCGTTTGATCGCACGGCGGCTGATGCCGTGAACGGTCCCGCGTAGTGCGACCCCGAAAACCCGGAGCGGGCTCCGTACGTGTACCCCTTCTCTTCCCGCAGAATCAGATTGACGCGTCCGCTGAACGAACCGCCCAGTTTGTAGTTCATGACGGTTGCGGGATAGTAATCCGGATCGGTTCGGGAGAGGGCCAGGTACCCGATGCGGATGTGGGATTGCCGGGCATCGGGAACGTCCACGAAGTACACCCGTGATCTATCTACGGCGGGCGGGGCCGGGAGGTCCGGGAACTCCACTTCCCGCTCACTCCAGCGTTCGCCGAGGGAGCTGAACAACTCGATCGCGTCGGCCTCGGTAATGTCGCCGACCACGGCCACGTGCGTGACGGACGGCGATAAGTTCCTCTCGTAATACGCTCTCATGTCATCCATCGTGATGGATTCCACGGACTCCGGTGTACCCAGGGTCGCGTTGGAGAGAATGTGTTCCGAGCCGTACAGCAAATTGTTGTAGACGTTGCTGGCAATGGACGCAGGATCGACACTGCGACGATTGATCGTCTCGATGGTCTCCTGCTTGAGCCGGGCGAACTCGTCTTCGTCCCACCGGGGCTCCACGAGAATCTCCTCGACCAGCGCCGCCGTCTCTTCGACCCGTGACGCAAGCGTATTCCCTTGAATGATGATCGATTGCGCCGTGGTGTACATGTTCACGAGCGCACCCAGTTCATCGATGGCCTTCTCCAACTCGAGGGGCGTCTTGTTGGCCGTTCCCTCCATGAGAATGTCGGACATGAGGTTGGCTACGCCGACCTTGTCCGGGTCATCGAGCAGCATGCCTCCCCTGACGGTCATGGAGAACTGTACCAGCGGTAACTCCGTGTGCTCCACGCCGTAGAGACGGAGACCGTTCGGATAGGTGTGAGACCAAACCCGCGGCAGGGTGATCTCCGGCGACGGCCCCTTGGGTGGCTCAACGGTGCGGTCGAAGCTGGTGGGCAGTGCCTCGGGAACCGACGGCTCCCGGGCCAGCTCCAGTTCGGGGGCCTCCACGGCCGCCATCGCCATGATGGCCTCCTCGGCCACGGTGGCGCGGTCCGACTGCTCCGTCGCCAACTGCCCGCCTCCCCTGGGCACGAAGCTGGTCTGCACGTGGTGTTTGTCCTTGATGTACTCGTTGTACACGCGCCAGACATCCTCCTCGGTCACGTCCAGAGAATTCTGGATATCCTGCGTGACGAAGCCCGCCGAACCCGCGAACTCATTGTACAACGCCAGTTGGAAGGACTTCCCGAGCACGCTGGAGATGCCGTTATAGAACCTGGTCTCCGTGATCGCCTTGATGCGGTCGAGATCTGCCTCGTCGAATCCTTCCTCCTCGAATAACTCGAGGGCCGCAAACACGGCCGATTCGACTTCATCCAGATCTTTGTTGGGGAATGCGCGAATCCGGAATCTGAACGCACCGGCGATCTCGTTGCTCCCCTGGAACGCCGAGACGGAAGGCGCCAGCTCTTCGTCCTCGACGATCACCTTGTACAACGGCGCGTCCTTCCCATCCGAGAGCAGCTGCCCCAGCAGTGAGAGGGCGTAGGAGTCCTCGCTGAAGCGCTCCACCGTCGGAAACACAATGGTGAGCTCCGGCGAGCGGGCGAAGTTGTCCTCGTGGAATGCGCGGCGCGTCTCGCTCAACGTCACCGGCATGGGCTCCGGATCGGGCGCGGGATCCGACGACGGGAGATCACCGAAATACTTCCCGATCCATGCCTTGGTCGCCTCCTCGTCAAAGTCACCGGCAACGACGAGGGTGGCGTTGTTAGGCCCGTACCACCGTCGGAAGAACGCCCTGACGTCGTCAACGGTGGCATTCGCCAGGTCTTCCAGCGAGCCGATGACCTGCCAGTTGTAGGGATGCCCTTCCGGGTACAGCAGTTTGTGGATGACGTAGTTCGTGTGACCATAGGGTCGGTTGTCCACACGCTGGCGCTTTTCGTTCTGCACCACGTCCTGCTGGTTGACGAACGCCTCCTCCGTCACTGTGCTGAGGAGATAGCCCATGCGATCAGACTCGAGCCAGAGACTCATCTCGAGCGCGTTCTTCGGCACGACCTCGAAGTAGATGGTCTGGTCGAACGACGTCCCGCCGTTCAACGTCCCACCGGCATCTTGAATCTTCTTGAAGAACTGATCCTGGCCGACGTGCTGCGACTGCTGGAACATCATGTGCTCGAACAGGTGTGCGAAGCCGGTGCGGCCCGGCTCCTCCCGGTTCGAGCCTGGCGGTGATGGGGTCGGAACGGTCTTCATGGAGGATCACCTCCAGACCGTTGTCGAGGGTGTAGGCCTCGTAGTCGATGGAAAGGGGGGGCTCCTGGGCGCAGGAAGTGAGTCCAAGGGCCGCCAATCCAGACACCACGAAAACGGTACGGAAACGCATGGGTACCTCCTTTTGTAACATCCGCGGCGGGAAAGACGGCGTAGGAAACGAAAAATACGGGTGCGTACGAGGGGTGGCTAGGGAGGGATCCCTCTAGCTTCTTACTTTGTACTTCTCACCCTCTTCACCACCATATCCCCCATGTCCGACGTGGAAATGCCGCTCCGCGCGTCGGCGGACGGCACTTCACCACTCCGGAGGAGATCGCTCACCGCGTTCTCCACCCGGGCCGCGGCGGCAGTTTCGCCGAGAAAGTCCAACATCATCGCCACCGCCGAGATGGCCCCCAAGGGGCACGCCACATTCTTCCCGGCATACTTCGGCGCCGAGCCGTGGATCGGCTCGAACATGGATGTGGCACCCGGATGGATGTTTCCGGAGGCGGCGATCCCCATCCCGCCCTGCAACATCGCGCCGAGATCGGTGATGATGTCGCCGAACAAGTTGGTGGTGACGATCACGTCGAACCACTCCGGATTCTTGATCATCCACATGCAGCAGGCGTCAACGTAGGCGTGATCGGTGTTGACGTCGGGAAAACCCTCCGCCACGTGGGCGAAGGCGCGGGTCCAGAGATCGTGGGGCCGGATGGCGTTGGCCTTGTCGACCAGCGTCACCGTAGACTTGTTGCCGTCGCCGCGCTCGGCGGCCCGCTTCTGGGCTAATTCGAACGCATACCGTGACGCCCGCTCACAACCTTTCCACGTGTAGACGCCGTTGACGATGGAGACCTCGTCGGGGGTGTTCTTCTTGAGGTGGCCTCCGATCTGGGAGTACATGCCCTCGGTGTTCTCCCGCACCACCACGAAGTCGAGGTCCTCCGGACCCTTGTCCTTGAGGGGGCAGAGATGTTCCGAGTACAGCTTGATCGGGCGCAGGTTGATGTAGAGATCGAGCCCGAACCGGAGTCCCAGAATGACCGAGCGTTCGACGAGCCCCGGTTCGATGTCCGGATGCCCAATGGCCCCCAGCAGCACCGCGTCGAGCGTGCGCCACTCGTCGATGACCGAATCGGGCACCAGTTCCTTCGTCTCGAGGTAGTACTCGCTGCTGTAGGGGTAGTCGACCAGTTTGAAATCCAGCCCATCCGTGTCAGCGACGGCCTCGAGGACTTTCAACCCTTCCTGGGTCACCTCGGGACCGATGCCGTCACCCGGAAGGACACCGACGCTGTATGAAGCCATGGGATTCTATGTGCTGTTGGGGGTTTCTGACGAACGACCGGGTTGGAATCTAACACAGCGCCGGGCGACGAGCGCGATTCCACCACAGCGTCGCCGCGGCGGCGGCAGCGGAGACGAGCGCCACCGACGGCCCCATTGTCATTCCGGACGCGCTGGACACGGCAAGGGCGACCACGAAGAACGCGGTGATACCGGCCAACGCCGCGTTGAGGATCCCGATGAGTCGCCGCCCGCGCTGTACCGGGGAAATCGCCTGCGCCAGGCGAAGACCGCCAACCACTTGATCGGTAAACCCCTCGGCTGGAGCTATTTCTTCACTGAGAACGCCGTGCAACCTGGCCAGGCTCCTGAGTTGATCCCGGCAGACGTCACAGGTGAGGAGATGTTCGAGGCCTTCCTCGGTGGTCCAATCGAGCGCCTCGCCCAGGGCCACCAGCGTGTCGGCCTCCAGACATTCGGTCATGACACCCATACCTCCGTAGAGATCTGTAGTTTCTTGAGGGCGTGATGCAGCGTGGCCTTCACCGTTCCCTCTGCGCAGCCGAGCATCTCGGCCGTTTCCCGGGTGCTCCGTTGGCGCAGCATCCGCGCCAAGGGGGACCCGGCGGCCAAGCCGCCCCTGGCCGTCCGTCGCTCCGCCGAGGCAAGGCACACGGTGCGGCACACGGCATAGAGCCATCCCAGCAAGCTCCCCGATCCGGAGAAGGACCGGCGCTTTTCGTAAGCGCGGTGCCACATCTCCTGCAGCAGATCGTGGGCGTCGTCCAGATCGGCCGCAAACGGCCGCACGAACGCCAGCAGGCGGGGAGAATAGTCTTCCACGACTCGTCGAAAAACCGCCTCTTCGCCGGTCCGGAAACGGGAGAGGTCGTGGCTGGTCAGCGGGTTCAAGCGGTGGCGGCCTCCGTGTGTCGTCTCCACAGTATGAGCATCGCCGGCCAGCCGAGTCCCATGACCAGCAGCATCGGGACGATCAAGACGAAATCGCCGGCGAAGGCCACCGGGCCCGCGGCCCGAAGCACGATCAGCTCGTAGCTGTTCTCACCGGCGAGGTACGTCGACATCACCAGGAACAACCCCATGGCCCAGTGCTGGGCCTGGCGCACGTCGTTCCGTGGCGTGAGGCGTGACCAGAACCCGGTAAGGACTCCAATCCACCCGAACAGCAGCGGCAGCAGCGACCCGTCGGTACGGCGGAGGTAATCCCACGCCAGGCTGTTGGCGTCCACCCACCCCGCGATGGTGTTCCCCTCGGGATTCCCCTGGGCCCGCTCCACCGCCGCCCGGATCTCGCTACGCAGCTCCCCCAACGTCATGGTCGCGGATTCCCGGGTCTCTGGCTGGTCGGGCCCCACCAGCGCGTCCTGCACGGCCGGACCAACATAACCGGCCAGTACCAGGGTCAGCACGCACAGCACTAGAGCGGCGCCGGTGAACTCCACTATGGGACGGATCCTCGGCCGCCCGTCCGGCAGGACCTCCCCCGCCACCCCCAGGCCGGCGGGGAATGCCGCCAAGACCAGAGCGAACCCGAACCACGCCGGGAGGTGCCCCCCCACGTGGGTCAGCCCCTGTGGCAGCTGGAGTCCTACCAGGACGAGCAAGAGGATCCCCGTCCACACTCCCAGCCGACCCAAGAATCGCAGTGCCAGCCGCATTATCATCCTCCGTCGATGGGTCTCGTGTGCGGTCCACAGAAGAGACAGGTCGAGTCGGGATTCGGTTTAGTCTCCCGAGCAATTATCTTCGATCCTGCGAGAACACGAGCCTTGGAGCAGCGCGTGAGGTTGGCAATCGGATCGAGAGGCCGCAGGGCGGCCATTCTGTGCCCGAGTACGGCACTCCTACTGGTGTTATGCCCGTCGGCCGGGAACGCTCAGGAGGCGATGCGACTCACCCGGCTCTCCGGCCCCGTGGTTCTCGACGGTCCCAGCGACGAGGCCGCCTGGCAGGCGGTTCCCGCGCTGCCGATGGTGGTATACCAGCCCACGTTCGGTAGTGCCCCCACCGAGCGGACCGAGGTTCGGGTGGCGTACGACGACGACTACCTCTACATCGCCGGCCGCATGTACGACTCCAATCCCGACGAGGTGCGCACCTATTCCCTGTATCGGGACGGCGCCTTCTCCGACGACCTCCTTTCAATCATCCTCGACACCTACAACGACCACAACACGGCGGCGTGGTTTACCACGAATCCCGCGGGCGTGCGAAGCGATCGGTCCATCTCCAACGACGCGGAGTTCACCGGAGGTCCCCAGATGATGAACTCGGATTGGAACACGTTCTGGGACGTGGCCACGGAACAGAACGACGAAGGGTGGTTCGCGGAGATGCGGATCCCGTTCTCGAGTCTCGGGTTTCAAGACGACGACGGCCGGGTCGTGATGGGACTGACCGCATACCGCTACATCGCGCGGAAGGTCGAGCGCCATCTCTTCCCCGCTATTCCACCAAACTGGAATTTCGGTTTCGCGAAACCCTCACAGGCGCAGCGGGTGTCCCTCGAGGGCGTATACAGCAAGCGTCCCGTCTACATCACGCCCTACGCGCTGGGAGGGGTAACCAGGGAGGCGGAGCTGAACGGCACCGAGACGGCCTACGCCTTCGAGAACGACCTCACCAACGAGATCGGTCTCGACGTGAAGTACAACGCCACCAGCAATCTCACCCTCGACCTGACGGCCAACACAGACTTCGCCCAGGTCGAAGTGGACGATCAACAGGTCAACCTCACCAGGTTCTCATTGTTCTTCCCGGAGAAGCGGCAATTCTTCCAGGAACGCTCCGCGATCTTCGAGTTCGGCACGGGCGGGTTGAGCCGTCTGTTCCACAGCCGCCGCATCGGCTTGCACGAGGGCGATCCCATCCGGATTTACGGCGGCGCCAGGCTGGTCGGGCGTGTGGGAACCACCGACGTCGGAATGCTCAACATGCAGACGGCAGCGGACGCGGGGCTTCCTTCGGAGAACTTCGGCGTGTTCCGCCTGCGCCGGCAGGTGTTCAATTCCTTCTCCAATGTCGGGGTCATGGCCACCACGCGCTTCGGCACCGATGGGTCGTATAACGTGGCGGTGGGGACCGATGCCACCGTCCGGCCGTTCGGCAACGAATACGTGACGATGCGCTGGGTGCAGACCTTCAAGGACGACGAGCTTCCGGGAACGGGCTTTTTCGACGCGGGGCGTATCTTGGCACTGTGGGAGCGACGCAACGACAACGGCTTCAGTTACACAGGTGAGTTCATCCGGTCCGGCATCGATTACGATCCGGGTGTGGGATTCGTGACGCGGGAGAATTTCACGTTTCTCAACAACGAGCTCCAATACCAGTGGTTCCTCGGTGCCGAATCGCCCTTCCGCACCGTCGCGGTAAACAATCAAGCCATTGCTTACTTGCGCAACATCGACAAGTCAGTGGAGTCGGGTGTCATCCAACCGTCGTTGAAGATGGAGTTCAAGACCGGCGCAGAGTTCGAGTTCGCGATGACGAGCAGCTACGAAAGTGTGCGGGAGGCATTCGAGATTCCCGGCGACCTGTTGATCCCGACGGGAGACTACTGGTTCCACGAGGGTCAGGTGCGGTATCAACTTCCCCGAGGCGGAGCCCGGAGCGGATCGATCACCGTGGGCGTCGGGAGTTTTTACGACGGCACGCGGGTGAACGTCTCCGCACAACCCGAGTGGAGGATCTCACCTCACCTCACGCTGGGAACCGACTACGAGCTCAACCTCATCCGCTTTTCCGATCGCATGGAGTCCGTCGACGCACACCTCGTGCGGTTGCGGGTGAAGACGGCACTGGACACCCATTTCTCGGCGAGCGCCTTCGCCCAGTACAACAGCACCGAAGACGACCTGGGCGTCAACGCCCGGCTGCGGTACCACTTCTCGGAAGGAAACGACCTCTGGCTGGTCTATAATGAAGGGTTCAACACCGAGCGAACGATCACGACGGGTCCGCCACTTCCGGTTTCGCAAAACCGGGCGTTCATGCTGAAGTACACCTACACCTTCATCAGGTAAGCAGCACCGCGTCGATTCCAGCTGTCTCCCTTGACTTGCCTGTCATCACGGTGCACCTCATAGCTACGCGGCTCCGCGAAATGGAGTCCTGGAGGACCCGTTCTAGTTCCCCGCCCAAACATGGTCCACTCGAAAGAGGCAACTCATGTCGACCAGTAGACGTGATTTCCTGAAAACCACCGCTGCCGTGGGCGGCGCGCTCAGCCTCGGTCTGGGGTCGTATGCTTGCCGTCCCCGGGGGCTGAACATTCTCATCCTCGGCGGCACCAACTTCACGGGTCCGCACCTGATTCGGTATGCCCTTGAGCGTGGTCATTCGGTTTCCATCTTCACCAGAGGCAGAACTCAGCCGACCATTCACAGAGACCTGTACGAGCAGGTGGAGCAACTCGTGGGCGACCGGAACGACGACCACGAGGCCCTCGAGGGACGAGCCTGGGACGCTGTCATAGACAACTCCGGGAGGCGCGTGGAGTGGACCACCACATCCGCAGAGCTCCTCAAGGACGCCACCGACATCTACATGTACACATCCTCCACCGGTGTGTATCTGCCGTACCTCGGCATGGACATTACCGAGGACACAGAACTCGTGCTGGAGGATCCACCGGAGGTCCCGGAGGAGGACAGGCCGAGGTACGGCGTCATGAAGTCCCTCTCCGAGATGGAAGCGCGCAGGGTCTTCGGGGAAGACCGGACGATCGTCGTCCGCCCGACGTACATCGTGGGTCCCGCCGATCCCACGAACCGCTGGCAGTACTGGCCAATCAGGATTCGCCGAGGCGGTGAGGTGTTCGTGCCAGGCAAGGAAGACGACCCCGTGCAGTACATCGACGTCCGGGACCTCGCCGAATTCATGATCCGGCTGCTGGAAGAGCGTACCACCGGCACCTTCAACGCCGCGGGCCCCGCGTTACCTCAGGGCATGCATGCCTTCGTCCACGGCGTTCATGAGGCGATCGGCTCGGACGTCTCGTGGGTCATGGGAACGGACTACGACTTCCTCCTCGAGCACAACGTGCAGTTCAACATTCCGTGGATCATGCCCGTCGACGAATACGCGGGTTCGGCGCGGATCAACATCGAGCGAGCAAAGGCGGCGGGGTTGACCTACCGGCCGTTGGCCGAGACCACGATGGACACGCTGGCATGGTGGGACTCCGATGCGGTCACCGACGAGCGCCGGGATACCGCGTTCAACAATCCCCGGGGATTCAATCCCGAGCGTGAGGCGGAAGTGATCGCGGCCTGGAAAGCGCGAGGGTGAGCGGGACGTAATGCTGCGGCGCACCGTTTGTCCCGACAGCGCGCGTTGGTGAGCGGCGGGCCCCTGTTGGGATGTGGACCCGCGCACGCGAACCGCAGCGCGCGAAAGGGGCAAATGGTGTGCTGCAGCTACCCGTCGTCGCTCACTGCCCGGTCACCGCGGTCCGGCTGCAAGATTCTCCATCAGGTACCGTGTCAACAGGCCATAGAGGTGCCGCGTGGTGCCGCGTCCCTCGAAGATGCCGTGGGACCGGTTGGGATACGCCATCATCGTGAATTGCTTGTTGTGCTCGACGAGCCGGTTGATGAGGGCCTCTGTCCCTTGGTAGTGCACGTTGTCGTCACCGGTGCCGTGCACGACCAACAGATTCCCTTTCAGTTGATTCGCGTACGTGATGGGTGAGCCATTGCGATACCCCTCCACGTTCTCCTGCGGCAAACCCATGTACCGCTCCTGGTAGATCGTGTCGTAATACCGCTGATCCGGCACCGGCGCCACGCTCATCCCGGTGTGATAGACGTCGGGGTAGCGGAACATGGCACTCAGCGTGCTCGACCCTCCACCGCTCCAACCCCAGATCCCGACCCGATCGCCATCCACATACGTTCGATCGGCGATGATGCGCCGAGCGCCGTTCGCCTGATCCTGCGACGAGATGGTCCCGATCTCCCCGTACACGATCTTGCGCCAGTCCCGTCCCCTCGGCGCCGGCGTGCCGCGGTTGTCCATGCTCGCGACGATGTATCCCCGCTCCGTGAGCAGCGTGTGCCACAGGTAGCGCGCACCGCCCCACCGGTCCAACACCGTTTGCCCCGCGGGCTCGCCGTAGACGAAGAACAGAACGGGATACTCCCTCGACGGATCGAAATTGTGCGGCCGCATCATCCAGGCGTCGAGCTCCACACCTTCGCCTACATCCACTC
Source organism: Gemmatimonadota bacterium (assembly GCA_039588255.1). Classification (GTDB taxonomy): domain Bacteria; phylum Gemmatimonadota; class Gemmatimonadetes; order Gemmatimonadales; family GWC2-71-9; genus B3T1B10. Next base: position 11,347 of record JBDHAF010000033.1, read on the forward strand.
GGAAGAATTCCGTCTCCGGCGGGCTCACCGTCGCCAGGCGCTCCTGCAGCGGCGCGTTGTCCGCCACGGTCCGCACCAAGCGATGATCGGGCAGGCTCACCAGGGAGATCACCGGAGGAGTCCCGAAGTTCGAGTACGTGTGAAAGGCCCACGTGCCGTCAGGGGAAATCTGATATCCATGCGTCCCCGGATCGGCCGGAGAGATTCGCTCGGCGTCCCCCCGCCCATCGAGCCGCACCCGATAGAGGTAACGCTGGGTGGCGTTGTCGGGTGACGCGATGTAGTACAGCCATCCGTCGGCTTCGTTGATGAGCTCCACGCTCATGACATCGGTCTCAGCGGGCGTGATAGGGATGACATTTCCCCCGTCCCGCGACACCAGATACGCGCGGCGCCAGCCGTCCCGCTCGCTCACCCAGGTGAACTGCCGTCCCTCGTCCAGCCAGCGCAGGTCGTCGACTACGTCCACCCAGGCATCGTCCGTGTCGGTGAACACGGTGCGGACAGCACCCGTCGCCGCCGTGCCAAGCATGACCCGATTCGTATTCTGCAAGCGGTTCAGGTACTGCACGATGATCTCGTCGGAGTTGGCGGCCCACTCCATTCTCGCGATGTAGTTGTTGCGGGGGTTCCCTTCGATGGCAAACCACGTGGCCTCTCCGCCGCCGGCGGACACCACTCCCACACGGCCGGCCGAGTTCGTGGTGCCGGCTTTGGGATACTGGATGGGAATGATGAACGAGTACAGCGAGTCCGTGTCGTTGATCAGATAGAAGTCTCGGATGCCCGATGCGTCGAGCTGCCAGTACGCGATCTGCGTTCCGTCGGGACTCCAACGGAATCCGTCGCGCAGGGAGAACTCCTCCTCGTACACCCAGTCGAAGGTGCCGTTGATGATCGTGGTGGACCCGTCGTGGGTGAGCTGGGTGATGTCCCCACTCACGAGATCTTCGACGTACACGTTGTTCTGCCGCACGTAGCCCACCCGATCGCCGTCCGGTGAGAACTTGGCGAACATCAACGTCGATTCGGGGGCGTCGCCCCCCAGCTGCCGCAGCCGGCCGATGCCCACGTCGAGCACCCAGTAGTCGCCGCGGGTGTTCCGTCGCCAGACGCGCTGGGAGTTCGTGAAGATCAGCATACGATCCCCGTCGTCGGACCACGTGTAGTCCTCGACCACCAAAGGTGTGGTGCGCGTGGGGGGCGTGAGCTGAGCCGCCGAAATCATTACCTGGCGGCGTCCGCTGCGTGCGTCGTAGCGCACGATCTCCAATGCCTCGATTGCTGCGCCCGACGCCTCGACGGTGGTGTAGCTCCCGTCCTCGAGCCAGCGGGCGGGGCCAAACCGCTGCGAGTCAAACTCCGGGGAAGCGAAGATGCGATCGAGAGTGAGGCGTTGGGTCCGTTGGGCCGCCAGTGGGGCAGCGGCGGTGACGGCCAGCGCCAGAGCTACGCAGAAAAGCTTCTTCATGGTCGTGCCACTTGCTGAGGGAGAGGTTCGAATAATGTGCAGTCTAACCCAAGGGGCCGCCGGACGGGGGGGTTGTGCTCCCAGTGCCGTGGGCGCAGTGAGGGAGCGAGCAGAGCGGGCGGTCACGCTGCAGCGCACCGTTTGTCCCGACAGCGCGCGTTGGTGAGCGGCGGGCCCCTGTTGGGATGTGGAGCCGCGCCGGCGAACCGCAGCGCGCGTAAGGGACGAATGGTGTGCTGCAGCAACGCGTTCCCGCTTCTGCTCCTGCTCACCGCTCCGCCGTGACCATGATCTCGACCATCCCTGCCGTCGACATCAATCCCGAGCCGACCACGGTGACGGGCCGGTCTGGCACGGTCTCGCGGACGATCTCCCCCACGGCCCGGGCGGTCCGGATGTCCGTGACCCACACGGCCACGTCCACGACGTCGTCGAAGCTCAACCCACCGGCCTCCAACGTCTCCAGGATGTTTTCCAGTGCCTGACGGGTCTGGGCCCGGGCGTCCCCCGCCGCGTAGCCGTCCGGACCCCGGCCGAGCATCCCCGCCAGGAAGAGCCGATCGCCGACTTGAATGGCCGGGGAGAACGGCCCGGTGGGCGGGGGCCCTTCCCCGGCCACCACGGCCTGGCGACTCGGGTCTCTCACCGCGATGCACTGGATCTCGGTGCGGAACGCCGGATTCATGAGTCGGGCCCGCACCGTAGCCCTGACGGGACGGGGCACCGGGAGGAAGGACGAGTAGACCTCGTTCATCGCCCGGAAGTCACGTCCGTCGGCGAGGAACACTCTGCAACTCACCATGTCGCCGTAGTCCATGTCGGCGGCTTCCAGCACGCTGCCGATGTTCTGCATCACCCGTCGGGTCTGGGCCGTTACGTCACCGGCCTCGGGCTGGTACGTCGTGGGGTTCCGACTCGTGGCCCCGGCGATGAAGAGCGTATTGCCCGCCAGGATGCCCCAACTGTACGGCAGGCCCGGCCGCTGCATTCCCCCGGGGGTGATCACCCTCCGGGAGAGTCCCGGCCGGGCGGCGATCATCGTCACCTGCACCAGCGCCCCGGGCACCGGAAGGTCGGCCTCGACGGTGGCTCGGGTGGGTGGGTCGTTGGGGAAGTAGGTGCGATACACCTCGTTCATCGCCTGGAAATTCCGGGAGTCCGAGAGGTAGACGTTGGCCCGCACCACGTGGGAGAGATCCATTCCCTCCCCCCGCAACGTCTCCTGGACGTTGTCGAGAGCCTGTCGGACCTGGGCCTCGATTCCCTCGGGCAGCTCCGTCGACCCCGGCGGGCTCCCCAGGACCCCGGCCACGTACACGAAGTCACCGGCTCTCGACGCCAAACCGACAGCCGACCTCCCCGCCTCACCATCCCCTGAGGCCACCCAGGCACCGCCGGCGATGACGCCGGCCAGCAGGATCCCACTCCACGGCGCTGCGTTGGATCCACCCATGCGATTAACCCTCCTTAAGGCCCTGAATTCCGGCACGATACTCGCGATAAATGGCTCGGTAAGATGTGCGGACCTCCCCCGAAACGCGAGGAAAAACGGACGTATTCGGCGGTGGGGCCCGTGGCGTGGGCATTTGCAGACCCCCTTCGGCATTGCAGAACGCGGGTCGAAGGGGCGGAACCGGTTTCCGGGCCAGGCATCACATTGCTCGATGGTGATATAGGTCACCACGTAAAGTTGACCTATGTCTTTGCCTCACATGCAGTTGGAGGCACATATTCGACGTCCGAGAGGGACCGTTCAGGGAAGGATTCGGATCGGAAGATGCTTTGTCAGTGTTGTGGGACCACGACCCAAGGGAACGCCGCGTTCTGCGCCAGTTGTGGGCAGGACCTCGGCGCGACCACGCCCATGCACGCCATCACCGAGCGGACGGACTTGACCGACCTGGAGATCGTCCAGGAGGCACTCAAGGCCGATTACGACGTCCGAGAGGAGATCGGTCGCGGGGGCATGGCGATGGTGTTCCGTGCCCGGGAGCTGGGGCTCAAGCGGGACGTGGCCGTCAAGGTCCTTCCCTTCTCCCACTCGCACGATGCGAACCTGGTCGAGCGTTTCGCCAACGAGGCGAGGACGGCGGCCAAGCTCGAGCATCCCAACATCATTTCGATCTATCGGGTTGGCCGCTCGGGCGACGTCATCTACTTCGCCATGCGGTTTCTCCGGGGCCCGGCCCTAGCCGATCTCATCCAGCACGCCGCCCTCGATCCCGGGGACATCCGTCGGATCCTCATGCAGTCCGCCGCCGGGCTGGGCTACGCCCACGAAAACGGTGTCGTGCACCGGGACGTGAAGCCGGACAACATCATGTTCAAGGAGTCCGGTGAAGTGGTGATGTGCGACTTCGGTATCGCGAAGGCCGTCTTCGGAACTCAGCTGACGGGAACGGGGATGGCGATCGGCACGCCCTACTACATGAGCCCCGAGCAGGTTCGGGCGCATCCAGTGGACGGGCGAAGCGATCTCTATTCCCTGGGCGTGGTGGCGTACCAGTGTCTCACGCGGCGCGTTCCGTTCGACGGGGAGGACTCCTTCGCCATCGGGTACAAGCACGTGACCGAAGACGTGCCGGTTCCCGAGCTGCGAACCGGGGACCACGCCGACCTCTTCGAAATCATCAAGAAGATGATGGCCAAGAATCCGGAGGATCGGTACCAGACGGCCGAGGAGCTGATTGAGGACCTCAGCGAGGGAATGGATACGGCCGCCATGCTCACTACTCCGACCCCCGCCGCCGCGAACTACCCGGTGACCGGGCCGTCGGCGCGGCCGTCCCAGGCGATGACGTACGAGACGAAGGGTCCGCCTCCCACCACCCCGAACACGCCGATCCCGAGCCCGCCGCATCAAGCTGCGATCCCGGTACCGGAGAAGAAGCGCCGGAGCGGTGTCCTCGTTGGGATGGCCCTGCTCATACTGTTCGGCGGCCTGGGCGGAGGCAGCTTTCTCTACGTCGAGGGCGCCGGCGGACTTCAACCGGTGGTGGAGCGTCACCCCTCGCTGCTTGGGGTCTTGGAGAAACTGGCCGCGCTCGGCGTGCCGATGGATATCGAGGGGCTGGCACCCGACTCCACGGATGCCCTAGTAGCCGACTCCACCCAGCTCGCCGCCGCGGCACTCGGCGACTCGACGCTCGCTGATTCTACGGCGGGGCTCGACTCGGCCGCGGTAGACTCGACTGCCGTGGTGGATTCCCTCGAGACACAGGCCGTACCGGAAGTGGTCGCGCCCACGACCGGGCACCTGATCGTTTCCAATCTGGGGCCGGATGCGAGCATGTGGATCGACGACCGCCCGGTACGGGGTTCGCAGCACGATCTCGATCCCGGCCGCCACCAGGTACGCGTCGTGGCTCCGGGGCTCAAGCCCTACAGTGCCACGGTGACCTTGGCCGCCGGCGACACGGTGACGCACCGCGTCCGCCGGGAGTCCGCAGTGCCGGAGAGCCAATGCAACCGCCCCGGCGACAGTTACAACCGCCGCAACGAGTGTTTCGACGTGATGCCCCAGGCCACGGTCCCCAGCTTGATCCAGATGGACAGCAGCATCCCACGGAGGCCGGGCCGGCCTGCGACGCTGAACGTGCAAGTCCTCCCCAACGGCGAAGTGGGTGAGGTGCTCATTTTGGTGCCATCGGACGTGACGGAGTTCACCCTCAAGGCCATCCAGTACGCCAGGAACATTCGGTACCAGCCGGCCACCAAGAGCGGCCGCCCAGTCATGGCGTGGCACCAGGTGGCGTTTTTCGCGCAGCAGTAAGGCGGCGGCCGAGGAATCGACAAAGGCGCGTGGTGCCCGTCGCGGCACCACGCGCCTTTCCCTGTTTACCAAGGACGTCGATCTATTGGGACGTCGCCCGGGGATCGGCCAGCCGGAAGTGTTCGCGGTACCACGCCACGCTCCGGTCGATGAGATCCACCACGTGCGCGGTTTCCCGCACACCGTGTCCCTCCCGGGGATAGCGCAGCATCACTGCCTCCACACCCACATCGTGCAGCGCGACGTAGAACTGCTCGGCCTCTGCGATGGGCACGTCGTTGTCGTTCTCACCGTGGACCAACATCGTCGGGGTGCGGACGTTGGCCACGTGCTTCAACGGGGATCGCTCCCACAACACGTCCATCAAATCGTCTTGATGTGGAAACGCACCGAACTCCACGGCCAGGTAGTCGTGGTAGTAGGCCATGTAGTTGAAGCTCACGAGATTGGAGATACTCGCGATGGGAATGGCCGCCGCGAACATGTCGGTCTGGGTGATGATCCAGTTGGTGAGCTGGCCTCCATAGCTCCCGCCTTCCAGCCCCAACCTATCGCGGTCGATCCACTCGAAGCGCCGTAGCACGGCCTGCACCCCGTAGATGACGTCCTTCGCTTCGCCCCCGTCTTGATCGCCGAAGATGGCATCCGCAAACGCCTGGCCGTAGCCCGTTGAGCCCCGGTAGTTCACGGTCAACACTGCCCAGCCCTGTGCCGCGTACGCTTGAGCCTTGTGGTCGAAACGGGGACCTCGCTGGCTGTGGGGACCGCCTTTGAGCATCGTGACCATGGGATGTTTCGTCCCCTCCCGCCGCCCTATGGGGTGGGTGAAGAAGGCCTCGACCTCCGTGCCGTCAAAGCTCACAAACTCGAGGGACTCCACTTGGGCAACTTGACGGCGCGCCAGCAACTCCCGGTTGACGTCCGTGAGCCGGCGGGCATCCCCACCCGTTCCGAGATACAGTTGGGCCAGGTCTCCCGGCGAATGATAGGCATACGCCAGTCCACCCCGTTCCCCGAGCGACCAGGCCGTGACGTTTCCCGGTTCGCTCAGCACGACGGTGTGCTCTCCATTGCGTACGTCGAGGCGGTTGAGAGTGACGCTTCCCCGCTCCTGCACCGTGAAATACACGAATCGCCCGTCCGACGACCAACTTGGTCCACCTTGCCGGTTGTCGATGCCCGCTCCCAACTCTCTCCGGTTAGATCCATCCGCATCCATCAGCCAGACGTGGGTGTCCTCCATCGTGGTTTCCGACGAGGTGAGGCCCCGGCGAGTGCCCTGATAGGCAATCGTCCGTCCGTCGGGGGACCACCGCGGCCGGTACTCCACCGTCTCCGTCCGGGTGATGCGACGGATGCGCCCATCGTCGACCCGAACCGCAAAGATGTCATAGTTGAAGAACTTGTCGGGATTTGGTTCGCGGTTGGACACGAAGAGGATCTCCTCTCCGTTCGGCGACCAATCGAGGGAGTGCTCGTAGTACACGCCGTCCGTGAGCTGACGCACCGCCCCGGACGCGATGTCCACTACGAACACGTGGGATCGCCGGTTGTCGTTGAAGCGGGTCAATCCTTCCGACGCAGTGGGCTTGTAGAGGTACCGTGTGATGACCACCGGATCGCCGCCGGCATCGGCTGACTCGGGTCCCGGTGTCGTGGACACGAACGCGATGGCGCGCCCATCGGGCGCCCACGACATGCGCTCTCCACTGGAGGGCAACGGGTGGTTCGTGCCGGTCACGGACGAGAGAAACGTCTGGTCGCTGCCATCCGGCCGCACGATAACGAGTCCACTCTCGTCTCCCACGCGTCCGAAGTAGGCGAGCCAGGATCCGTCGGGTGACCAACGGGCTCCCGAACCGGGGCCGTCGACCAACCGCCGGGTGGTGCCGGCACCCACGTCGTAAATCCACAGCCGGGAGGACGGGCGTCCCGCTCCCTCCCGACTGGTGAGACTGTAAGCGATGTAACGCTCGTCCGGGGAATATTGCACGTCGCCCACCGACCTGAGCCCATGGAGATCGGCGCTCTGCAAGCCACCTTGCTGCACGGCGGAGGGAGCGGCCGAAATGCCGAGGACGACTGCGACGAACAGGGATGTACGCGGGAGGTGGCTCATTGAAGACTCCAGGCTAGCGCCGAATACCGTCACACTTTCGCCGCTAGGGTACGACCTGGGTCTCCCAAAAACAAGAAGGGCCCGTGACTCCGGATCGTAACACGGCGTGGCGCTGCTGCGCCCGCAGGATCAGCCGTCGCAGCTAAACCGAAATGCGTCGTCCAGGTCCAGTGGCAGTACGAGGGTCCGAAAGTTGCGGGCTCGCGCGGACGCGCACATCGGAAACCGTTGGCTTGTGTCCGAAACGAACCGACTGTCGTACTCCGCGTTGAACACGGGCTTTCCTGCCGCGACGAACGGATCGAGAAGCGAGCATTCATCGAACTCGTGGCACTGCTCGTTCACCGAAAGATCGAAATAGTCCAGGAGGTCGAGAACCTGATCGAGATCATTCTTCAGTGCCACCGTCAGACCGCGTTCGTGAGCGGCATTCGCGATTCTTCGATTGTACGCAAGCTGGTCCGCAGCGGTCAGGTCGAAACCGCTGTTGTTTACGTACCCGTCCACGTTGTCCGGCTCCACCCCATCGCACCCCTTCTGCACGGCGAGATCCAGACGTTCTTGCATGATCCCCAGAACGGTCGTCGACCGGACGTCCAACCACCGCTCATCGGCGAAGCCCTCCAGCGTGTTTCCGAGAACGTCCTGAGGGAAACGGCCGGCGTCCGATCGAAAATCCTCGAAGGAACCCGCCGAAAAGTAGCAGACCACGCCCCGGCCCGCCGCCTGGAGCGCTCCGATGACCGATTCGGGCACGTCGAACAGATCGATGTCGTACACATCCACGTCGTACGCCGTATTCACCGTGCCCAGAAGCTGCCATTGCCACGTCGTGGTAACGCCTGGGCGGTACCAGTTCCCCTCGGTGACCGGTGGTACGTTGGGATCGAGTGTGCTCTGGGGGCCCGACGCGTCGCCGCCACAGCCCACCGCGATCACCGCAAGCAAGATGGAGAACCGCATAAAGCCAAAATGGGGCACTGGCGGATCGAGCGCGAGCCCCCACAAGGATGCAGGAGGCTCACGCGCAACCGTAATCAGTCCAACCGAACCAGTCCCGCGACGGCGGCGTTTTGCAGATATTGCAGCACGTCATCGGCGGTCACGACGCCGTAGTAGTGCGCTCCTGCCTCGCGCGCTTCGGCTGCGACGAACCGGTAGATGTCCAGCCCCGACCGCTCGCCGTCGATGGCGTTCATCACCTCGAACGACATCAGCCCATGGAGTCCCGGAACCCCGCTAACCCTGTTGCGGCCGGTGAGGAACTCGGCGGGTCCGGAGATCACGACGGGAGTCATGCCTCGGAGATTCCGTTCCGTGACATTGAGCTGTCGACCGGGTAGCCGGCGCTGTCCCGACGCCTGGCGGTACGTGAGCTCCACCTGCCGCACAGCCTCGGAGGCGCGGCGGTCCAGTTCCTCCACGAGCGGCCCGACGACGTCGCTCGCGTCGGGGTGAATTTCCGCGAGGGACTCCAGGGCCATCCGCTCCCGCTCGGTCGCGTAGCTGATCTGGTCCAAAGCCTGATGGTAGGCCGTCACCTTGTCCGCAGCCGACGTGATCCCCAACAGCGCCACACGGAGATTCTGACCGAGCCGCTCCGCCCCGCGACCCACGGTCTGTGCCGCCAACTCCGAGACCGCCGGGCTGTCGGCATTCGCCATCGTGTACGCCATCAACGCCACACTGACCGCATTCCGGCCGAGCTGCGTCCGGTCGATGTTCCACAAGTCGTCGTCGGTGGAGTGGATGAACCGATCGGGCATGTTGGTGAACGTCACACCCGGTACGCCGATGGGCGTCTCATTGAACGTCATGTGGTCGGTGCTGTTGTGGTTGAAGACCACGCTGGCGTTGTAGCGATGCTGGGTGCCGAGTGATGTCATGTACGCTTTGGGATACATCGTGCTCCCAGCCTGGGCCTGGGCCAACTCGAACGTGTTGGCGGTCACCATGTAGTCGATCACCGACTCCACAACGTCATTGAAGAAATGGAACCGGGTTGCCGGCAGGCGCGTGATCGCCTGCTTGCGCATCACGTCCTGCGCCTGATTCGCGCCGACCATGTCCTGGTTGACGTTGACCCACATCTGCTCGTGGGCATCGGGGTGATCGGCGAAGTACTGTCGCTGGCTCGAGATCTCCGTCACCCACCAGAAGCGGAGATTGCGTCGCGGACGGGGTAGGCGCCCCTCGTTGATGAGCTTGTTGAACGACCGGGCGATCTCGGCCACGTTGGCCGTGCCGCTGGCATCGTCGTTGGCCGACGTGCCTTCCTCCTGCAGGTGCCCCGTCAAGACGACGTCCTGGCCCAAGTCGGGCTCCGTCCCCCGGATGAACGCCTCCACCATCACCTGCCAGGGCTCGGATCCCTGCTCCGAGTCGAACGACGCATCCACGACCGCACGAACCCGGATCGGTGTCTCGGCTTGGGAAAGACGGTTCCGCAGCGCGACGCCTTGCCGCAGGGAGAGCACAAAGGCGAACGTGGGCTCGCGACCGTTGACGCTTTCGCTGGGCAGCGAGTTCCACCGGATCTGGTCGGGCCGGGACACCCCCGCCCCAACGGTTCCGAGCATGGGCGTGAACGGATCGGGATACCAGACGACGCCAAGCGCCCCGCGGTTCAGCACCGCCTCCTGCATCGCCGCGCTGATCGACCCGTGGGTCAGGACCACCTTGCCCGACACATCCTTGCCCTCGTAATCCGCCGGCGTTCCACCGGCGATGTCGATCAACTCACCGGTGATGTCTGCCGAACGGCTGTAGTCGGCGAGGTGGAGCCGCGTCTGGAGCGTGCTGGCCAGCCGCTCCGGAGTCGGCTCCACGATCCAGAGGTCTGCAAAGCGTGCGTTCCACGGTCTCGTGGTCGAGCTCTGCTTGATCAGCGTAACATCCGAGAGACCATACTCCCGAGCCTTCTCTGCGTAATACTCGGCCACCACCCATAGACCATCGGCCCCGCCTCGCGGGCGGTGGAATTGACTCAGGTAGCGGATGTGTTCGTAGGAGGCGTCACCCGACACCTCCTGAGTAATGAGTTGAACGTGATCGGGATCGAGCACGGTGAGATTCTGAGCCGTGACGGGCGTCCCTGAAAGCCAGGTGAATACCATCGACAGCGCGATGACTCGCACGACGATTCTCCGGTGCATAACTGCACCTCCTCAGTTGTCGGTGTGCTTCGTCAGGAGGCGTTCCGCGAAATCGATCCGCTCTTCGAGGGCGAGGACATCCCGCTCTTCCTTACTCTCCACTGCCTCCAACTCGTCCCGCAGCTCCGCCACAGCGTCGGAGAGCCGTTCGACCTCCCGCAGGAGCTCCTCGGGGGCGGTACGTGAGCGGGCAATGACTTGCATGGAAGCGACAACGGACCAGCCTGCGATCGCTGCGATGGCGATCCCGGCGAAAGCGAATAGAAAGGCCATTCGCCAAGCTCTCGGGGTGACGATGAACGGTTGGTGAAAAAAGGTTGAAGGCGAGCGACGTTACGATGCGCTACACGCCGTGATGGGTCTTTCGCAACGGCAGCTCGGGAAGGAAGAGAGTGACCACCCACGCGCCGACCACAAAAAACGCTACGAAGAAATAGATCCTCGTAATCGCCGTGGTCAGCGCGCCTTTGATCGTCCGGGTGATCCCCGTGACGACGCGGTTCGCCTGTTCTTCGAGTTGTGCCCTGAAGCTCGCGAGCGTCTGCGCTCGCTCGCGCGACTGGAGAGGCGTGCCGTAATCGTCGAGCGCGCGCAGCTCGGCCTTGTAGCGCTGTGGCAGCTCGGCGTCGGTCAAGAGCAGGCGCCGGGCATCTTCGTCGTCATCCAAGACCGCCCGCTCGGTGAGCGCGTACCGCCGGGCGAACCGCTCCCGAACCTCAGCCACCAGCTCCGCACCACCGGTGGACTCGAGGCGCCGCTGCCCACCGCCTGAGAACGCGGCCTCCGTCCCGGCAACGTCTGATCGCACCACGGCGAACGACGCCGCCAGGCTGGTGGCAAGCACCGTACCCATCAGGGCGGTCCCCATCGTTCCGCCAATCTGCCGCGAGAACTGACTGGCGCTGGTGGCCTGCCCCAGCTTCTCGCGACCCACGGCGTTTTGGACGGCGAGGGGGTACAGGGGTAACGTCGGACCGACGCCCACGCCGCAGATCATCATGTACGCCGTCACGCGCCAGTAGCCCACGTCCGGAGTCATCCCCGCCAACAGCACCACCCCCACGAAGAGCAACACCCCGCTCACCAGCAGGATCCGGCGATAGTGGCCGTACCGGGACACCAGTTGGCCCGAAATGGTGGAGCCGGCAACCAACCCGAGGGAGAGCGGAATGAGGCTGATCCCCGCTCGGGTCGCCGACACCCCCACCACCCGGACCAAAAAGAGCGGGAGGAAGATCATGATGCTCAGAAATCCGGCACCCGAGAAGAACGCCGCCAGGTTCGCCGTGCTGAACACCCGATTCTTGAAGAGACTCAGATCGAGAATCGGATTGTTCCCCCGGCGTGTGCGGACCACGAACATCGTCAGCATCGCGAGGGACAGAACCCCGAGCCCCAGGGTGACAAACGAGTCCCCCGCGTACCCTCCGGTGCCCGGATCGACCTGCGGCAGCCATGTGAACCGGGACTTGTCGAGCTGGAGTGCCAGGATCAGGGGCACGAGGCCCGCAATCAACAGCAGCGCCAACGGGTAGTCGAGACTCCGGTGCTCGCCCGGCGGGCGCAGGTCCGGCATCCGGGTGAGAATGAACCACAGCGCCAACGCGCCCAGTGGCAAGTTGACGTAAAACACCCAACGCCAGCCCTCCACCCCCGGGATGACCCCGCCGGCGTGGTCGGTGAGGAACCCACCTACCAGCGGTCCCACAACGCTCGCGACGCCGAACGTCGCCCCGACTACGCCTTGATACTTGCCCCGCTCGGCCGGCGGGTAGAGATCGGCGATGATGATGAACGTCATGGCGAACAGTCCGGCGGCACCCAAACCCTGAATGCCCCGAAACACGATCAGCTGGTTCATGCCGTCGCCGAGAATCGGCAACCGCCCGAACTCCCCGGAAAGGCCGCACAGAAACGAGCCGAACAAGAACAGCCCGACGGCCCACATCTCGATGGTCCGCCGGTTGTGCGTGTCTGCAAGCTTGCCGTAGATCGGAACCAACGAGGTGGAGGCCAGGAGGTAGGCCGTGGCCACCCACGCGTAGCGGCTGAGACCCTCGAGATCCTGAACGATCTTGGGAAGTGCGGTGGCGACGATGGTCTGGTCCAGCGCGCCGAGAAACAGCGCCAGCATGATGCCGACGAGCGTGAGCGTTCTATCGCGTCGTGATAGGACCATTCATCATGTTTCCTCCCTCTTCTTTCTCCACCATTCCAGCCGCTCGGCCACCGTCTTCTCAAATCCATGGCTCGTGGGCTCGTACCACGCGGCACCTCGCAGCACGTCGGGCAAGTACTCCTGGCCCGCCGCGTAGCCCTCCTCCGCGTGGTCGTACCGGTACCCCTTGCCGTAGCCCAGCTCCTTCATGAGCCCGGTGGGCGCATTGCGGATGTGCCGGGGAACGGGCTCCGCGGGGTGTTCCCGGGCGGCCGCCTGGGCATGACTCCACGCCTGGTAGATACGGTTCGACTTGGGTGCCGTGGCGAGGTAGACGACCGCTTCCACGATCGCCAATTCCCCTTCGGGTGACCCCAGGAAGTGGTATGCGTCCTTGGCCGCTACGGCGATGGGGAGGGCCCGAGGATCGGCCAGGCCGACGTCCTCCGCCGCCATCCGCACCACCCTGCGCGCCAGGTAGAGGGGATCTTCCCCTCCGTCGATCATCCGGGCCAACCAGTAGAGCGCCCCCTCGACATCGCTCCCTCGCACAGCCTTGTGAAGGGCGGAGATGAGATTGAAATGCTCTTCGCCGGTCTTGTCGTACCGGGCCATGCGACGCTCCAGCACCGACTCGATCAGGTCCGCCGAAATGGCACCCGAGGGACCCGGAGACAGGGAGGTCACGTAGTCGCCCACCGCTTCGGTGGCGTTCAACGCACGGCGGGCGTCGCCGTCGGCATGGCGGACGAGCAGCTCGATCGCATCGTCGGCCAGCGTCAGGCCGGCTCCAACGGTTTCCGGCTTCGCGTCGCCCCGCAGGCACTCCACGGCGTTCTCCACGATGGACCGGACGTGATCCGGCCCCAGCGGCTCGAGGACGAAGACCCTGAGGCGGGAAAGGAGTGCCGAGTTGAGCTCGAAGGACGGGTTCTCGGTGGTGGCACCGATGAGGGTGATCACCCCTTCCTCGACCCACGGAAGGAACGCGTCCTGTTGCGCCTTGTTGAAGCGGTGAATCTCGTCGCAGAAGAGGATCGTCCCGCGACCTTCGAGGTCACGACGCTCTTTGGCCTCCTTGATGATCAGCCGCACCCGCGGGACGCCCTCGGTCACCGCGCTGAACGGCTCGAACGCCCGGTCGGTGTAATTCGCCAGCAGGCGAGCCAGGGTGGTCTTTCCCGACCCCGGCGGCCCCCAGAAGACCATGCTCCCCACGGCCCCGCGCTCGATGGCGTCCCGCAGGGGCATGCCGGGTCCCAGGAGGTGCTCCTGTCCCAGGAATTCCTCGAGTTTCTCGGGTCGCATTCGGTGGGCGAGAGGGGTTTCGCGGTCCCCCACCGATGTGAATAGGGATGGATCGGTGGCCATGGGAGAAAGATGACGTGGCCCATTGGGCCGCGCGAGGGCACCTCCAACAAAAAAAGCCCGACGCCGCAACGCGTCGGGCCGGTCCAACAAACCGGTTACGTCATCTGCCCTGTCGCCTCATGCGGTGGCGCCTCCGCAGCGCCGCAGCGGCCTTGAGCCGGCGGGCCGTGCTCGGCTTCACATAGTATCGCTTGTTCCGCAATTCCCTGAGAATGCCAGAACGTTGCACCTTGCGCCGAAACGTCTTGAGCGCCCACTCCAAACGATCGTTTTCCTCGAGTATGATCTGCGTCATCACTCGCCAGTTTCCAATTGAGAGAAAAAGGACTGCCCAGGGATCGGGCAGCCCAAGGGCGTTCAGAAACGCGCGCTCAGCTCTCGAGCGGGGTCACGTTCTCGGCCGCCGGGCCCTTCTGGCCCTCGACGACGTCGAACTCCACGCGCTCGCCCTCTTTGAGCGACTTGAAGCCCTCGCCCTGAATGGCGGTGTGGTGGACGAAGCAATCCTTCTCGCCATCCTCACGCTGGATGAATCCAAAACCCTTGCTGTCGTTGAACCACTTGACGGTTCCTGCGATACGCATTGCCGTACTCCTGAAATTGGTGACTGATGTTCCTCGGAGTCCGGGCGTCCCGCAGCTACCGAGCGTGCATCATGTTGTTCGCGGCATACCCCCCGCGCCGGGGCCCTGCATCGGTCTTTCAAGATACCGAAAAGACCATCGGAAAGGCTAATGCTGGTTCCTCAAAGTGTCAAATCTCACACACCGATCAGCTCGATGACTCCTCCGGCGACCGTGTCGCTAGGTACGCCATGATGCCCAGTATCACGAGAATGGTCAGAAACGCCAGCGCCTGCGTCGGCAGCTCGGGGAACCCCGGGGGAAACCCAACGATCCGCTCGCCACCTCGGAGACCCACCCAAAGCGCCAAGAGCACGCCGGTCAATCCCCCACCACCCACCAGACCGGAGCCGAACAACACGCCCTGCTCTCTGCGGTGCTCGGCCTCATCTTCGCTTTGATCCTTGGTGAGGAAGTGTCGTGTGATCCCTCCCAGAAACACCGCCGCCATCGTCGACAGGGGGAGGTACACGCCGACCGCAAAGGCCAGAACCGGAATTTTGAACATGGAGGCTATGAGTCCGATTCCCACCCCAATGAAGATCAGGACCCAGGGCAGGTTTTGATCGAGGACCCCGTCAATGACGAGCTTCATGAGAACCGCCTGCGGTGCGGGCAGTTCGGCTCCGCCGAGGCCTCCTTCCACGTTCTGGTGCAGTAATATCACGACGAGACATACAAACCCGGCCGAGGTAATTACGCCGATCAATTCGCCCAGCTGCTGCCGCCGCGGTGTCGCGCCCAGCACGTATCCGGTCTTGAGATCCTGAGACGTATCACCGGCGATGGACGCGGCAATGCAGACCGCGGTGCCCACCATCAGCGCCGTAGCCTTCCCGGCGAGATCTGTCCATCCCATGAGAAAGAAGATCACGCTGGTGCCCAGCAGGGTCGCGATGGTCATGCCTGACGTGGGATTCGACGTCACCCCGACGAGACCCACGATGCGAGAACTCACTGTAACGAAGAAAAACGCGAACACCGCGATCAGAATGGACGCAATGGCACGGACGTAAACCGAGTCGAGATACCCGAGGATTCCCGGGACCAGCGTCAGCACGAGGAGGATGACCAAGCCGACGTATATGACCGTCTTGAACGACAGGTCATGGTCGGTCCGCTCCACCAGGACCTCTTCGGCGCGGCGCGCCAGTTGTCCCATGCCCAGTCTGAACGACTCCACCATCGTCGGAATCGACTTGATCAGTGTGACAATGCCCGCCGTGGCCACCGCCCCAGCCCCGATATATCGGACATAGCGGTTCCAGATTTCGTCCGCCGACATGTCAACGATGAGCTTCTCGGTCTCCGGGAAGAGGGGGGCGGGGAGACCGGCTCCCAACAGATTGATGGCCGGAATGATCACCAGCGCCGACAGGGCGGCACCGGCGACCATTACGGTGGCGATGCGCGGCCCGAGAATGTATCCCACGCCAATGAGTGCAGGAGACACGCTGGCCGCCACATTGGCCTTGAGGCCCAGGCCCACCTCAAACTTCCCCGCGACGAACTTGAAACCGTCGGTGACGAGCTTGAAAAGCATCCCGATGCCCAGCCCCCAGAACACGGGAGCCGCCTGCCGGCCGCCGCTCTCCGCCGCAACCAACACCTCGGCACACGCCATTCCTTCCGGATACGGGAGCTTGCCGTGTTCCCTTGCGATCAGGTAGCGCCTGAGCGGAATCATGGCCAGCACGCCGAGCAGCCCACCGGCCATGGCGAGGAGCGTGATCTGAGCCCACTCGGGGTTCATGTTCCAGATGAAGAGTGCTGGTATGGTGAACAGCACGCCCGAGGCCACCGACGAACTCGCCGACCCGATGGTCTGGGACATGTTGGTTTCCAGGATGCTGTACCCCACACCGAACGCCGCGAACAGCCGGAACACGACCACGGTGAGGACGGCGACCGGGATCGACGTGCTTATCGTCAATCCGGCCTTGAGCCCCAGATACGTGTTGGCGGCGCCGAAGACAATGCCGAGGATGATTCCGGCGATCGCTGACTTGAACGTGAACTCGGTGAGACTCTGGCCGTGGGTGAAGGGAACGTATGTCTCGCCTTCACGCAGCACGTATGCGGTGGTGGGGAGTTTCTTGGCCGGCATGTACTCGCTCCGGTTGATAAAGGTCCGTTCACGACGAGCCACGGTTGCGCCACCGGATTTAACCGCTCGACAGTTGAGGCGCAAACGCCTCACACACGACAGCTTGCTGCGCAGGTCCGACCCGCCCATTTTCCGTCGATGCCGCATTCCGATCCGCCGACACGTGCTCTCTTGAGAGCTTTACTACTCTGCGCCCTGCCCTGCTCCTCCGCGGCAGCACAGTCCGCCGATGAGACCGCAGCCGGCCGCGTCGCCAGGGGCGTTCCCACCGACGCACCACCAACAATCGACGGGCACCTGGACGACGAAGTCTGGCCGGCGGCCCCCGTCATCTCGAACTTCGTACAACACGAACCGTTCGAAGGACGCCCGGCGACGGAGCGGACCGAAATACGCATCCTGTACGACGAGACCGCGATCTATGTGGGTGCGTGGATGTTTGACCGCAGCGCCGGAGGCATTCTCACCGGCGAGAATCGCCGCGACGCCAATCTGCGCGACGCCGATGCGCTGTTGCTCGTGCTCGACACGTTCCTCGACCGTCAGAACGCCTACGTGTTCGGCACGACCCCGGTTGGGATCGAATACGACGGGCAGGTCACCAAAGACGGCGAGGGGGGTCTCACCACCACGCGCCGCGTGCAAACGGGGGCCGGGTCCGGCGGAGGATTCAACTTGAACTGGGACGGAAGTTGGGATGTGGCCACGTCGAGCGACGAGCGTGGCTGGTACGCCGAATTCCGCATACCGTTTGCGACGCTGCGCTACGGTGGCGGTGGATCGCTGGTATGGGGACTGAACATCGCCCGCACCGTTCGGCGAACCAACGAGGAGGTATTCTGGGCGCCGGTCCCCCGCCAATACACGCTGTACCGCGTCTCACAAGCCGGCACCCTCGAGGGAATCGCGGCGCCCACGCGGCGGACCATGCGCGTGACGCCCTATGCTTTGAGCTCCGGACACCGGGACTTCGAACAGAACCTCGACACGGACTGGTCGGCCGAGTTCGGCGGCGACGCCAAGATCGGACTGACTCCGGGTCTCAACCTGGACCTGACCTACAACACCGACTTCGCGCAGGTCGAGGTGGACGAGCAGCAGGTTAACCTCACTCGCTTCAGCCTGTTCTTTCCCGAGAAGCGACCCTTCTTTCTGGAGAACGCGGGAACCTTCACCGTCGGCACGCCTCGAGCCGGAAGCGACTTGGGCCTCGATCTGTTCTACAGCCGGCGCATCGGCATCGGCGACGACGAGGAGCTCGTTCCGATTCTGGGCGGCGGACGGCTTTCCGGGCAGGCAGGGGGGCTCAAGCTCGGCGTACTCAACATTCAAACCCAAGCTGTAGACGACGTGTTCATTCCCGCGAACAACTACGCCGTCGGACGGGTACTGCGCGAGCTCCCCAATCGGTCGCAGGTCGGAGGCATCTTCATCAGTCGGCTCAACACGGACGCCACCTCGGATTACAATCTCACCTATGCCGTGGACGGCCGCTGGGGAATCGGCGAAGCCATCAACCTCGACTTCTATGCGGCACGCACGGAAACGCCGGGCCTCGACGGCCGCGAGCACGGCCTCGGGTTCACCGGCGCCTACCGCTCGCGGGATTGGGATTTCGCGCTGCAATACCGGGAGATCGGCGAGGATTTCAATCCGGAGGTTGGGTTCCTCCCACGGGACGACTACCGCCTGGTCATCGGTCGCGGACAACGCAACATCCGCATCCCCTCCGCACCCTGGCTGCGAGAGCTGCGGCCCCATTTCATGGTGCGCGAGTTCTTCGGTTTCGACGGATTCCACCAAACTGGGTACATCCACATCGACAACGCGATCGCGTTTTCGAATGGGGCGCTGCTCTCGACGGCCCTCAACGTGCGGCGCGAAGGGCTCCAGGAGCCGTTTCCAATCGACGACGGCGTGACCATTCCGACGGGCACATACGATTTTCTCGAGGGGCTGTTCCGGTTCAACACCAACGAGAGTGCCGCCTGGTCCGTCAACGGCGTGATCACACGGGGCGGGTTCTTTTCCGGCCATCGGAAGAGCTTCGCAACCACCCTCACGAACCGCATCGGCACCTCCTGGGTCGCCGCGCTGCGTCTGATCCACGATGACGTGGATCTCCCCGAAGGAAATTTCGACAACACCCTCGTCGGCCTCCGCCTCGCCTACTCATTCACGCCGAGGATCTTCGTGGAGTCGCTCCTCCAGTACAACGATCAGGACGATGAATTCTCGGGGAACGTGCGCTTCGGCTGGTTGAATACGGCAGTGCAGCAGACGGCGTCGCCCACTGGTCCGTTGGACCGGGCGATCATCGTGAAGTTCACGAAGCAGTTTGGGGTGCTGCAGTAGCCCCGGATGGAATCAGGCGCTCACCGACCGCCAGGCACAGCCTCCTTCAAATCTTCGAACCAGTTGAGCACGACGTTCACTTGTCTGGGAAGCGACTCATCGGGGGTCCTCACCATGATGAACCGCCCGTCCCCTGCAAGGTCGTAACCGTGCGCGTTTGGGTTGGGCAGATAACGCCCTTCAAAGAGCACCGTCGGCGTTCCGGGAGAGCCGGACGCCGGATCGAATGAAACGGCCATCATCTTGCTGCCGTTGCGGTAAAACAGCTCTCTACCGTCTCTCCCCCATTGCGGCTCGCCTCCGCCGTCGGTGGATACCAGCTGACGGGCCTCCGTGGGATCGGGATACGACTGCACGTACACCTCGTAGCGACCTGATTCGTTCGACGAATACGCAACCCAGCGTCCGTCGGGCGAGAAGGCGGGAGCTGTTTCGAAGAATTCCGTCTTGCGGTAGATCTCCGGATCGCCTCCCTTCAACTGGAGCAACCAAAGGTCCCCTTGAGTTTCGGAATTGTTCTCCATATACGCCAGGGTCTTCCCGTCCGGCGACACCGAATACGCGTGTTTGTCGTACCCATTTTGGAGGAGGGGCTCCTCGAGACCGAGAGCGTCGCCATCTCTCCAGAAGATGTCGTACGGTGGTTGGTCCGATTGGTAGATGACCCGTTCACCGTCGGGGGTCCAGATAGGGCCGAACTCGGCGGCATCTCCCCGTGCCAACTGGGTGGAAACCCCGCGAGCCAGATCGCGCACCACCACATCCCGGTTTCCCCGGTAGATGGTGAAGGCCAACCGTCGACCGTCGGGTGACAGCTGCGGTGACTCGTAGAGGTCGGGGGTTTCGACAAGAAGCTCTTCGTTCCCGGAAGGGTCCACCGACACCAGCAGGCTCTTCGCATTCCAGACGGAGGCCGGTATGTACGCCATCGTACCGTTGTCGGAAAAGGCGATCCCCGCACTGCCCTGTTCCGGGCCCATCGCCACATCCTCGAGAACCGGCACGGCTGTGCCTGTCACCTCGAGGCCCGACAGGTCGAAGGGGACGGCCATCAGAGTCTGAGCCCGTACATACACGAGATGGCCGGTGGACAAATACCGACCGAAAATCGCGCCCGGTACCAGTTCCTTCACCTCACCCGTTCGCATCGCCACTACAGCGATCCGAGCTTTCTCGACGGGTGTCGAAAAGCTCGTGAACAACACATGCGTCCCCCCGGGGAGTACCTGCGGCCACCAATGCCCAAGCTCACCCTGCGCATGATCCGGCGTTGTGAGTTCAACCGGAGTCCCACCGTCCGCAGAAATTCGCCACAATCCCCCAGTGTACAACGGCGAGTAAACAATAATGTCGTTGGTTCCCCAACTCCCACCTGTGAACGAACGGGCATCGGCAAGATCGAGGGCAGTTCCACCGTCGATGGAAACCTTCTTGAGCTTCGTGTCTGCACCGAAAGCGATCCATCGACCGTCGGGGGATAGAAACGGGCGTGGTTCCACACCCTCCGTCCCACTTATGGGCACGATCTCCTGCCGATCCATGTGGCGGGCATAGATCCGGGTCGTATCGTTCCGCATGCCCGACAACAACATCGTCTTGCCGTCCCTCGATAATTGCACTCCGGGCAGACTCGCTATCCGCTCCTCGGACGAGAGAGTGAGAGAAAACCGCACCGGGTCGAGCGATGCCGAAACGGTCGGGCGCCCGAGTCTCGATGCCAATATCACCGCGGTCAGCCCCGCCACCGTTGCGACTGTCCACGGCAAGACGCGACCCTTCACCACCCGGGTTGCGGCCTGCACTGCCGCAGGAAGCTCGATGGTGACCGTCGACGGCTCGACGGCCTCTGCCGGCCACGCCGCAGACGTGGTGGGCACGGCGACCGGGGTGTGAAGCGCCTCGGCAAAACGGGCGGCCGTATCAAACCGATCCGCCGGCAGCTTCGACAGGGCCTTATGAACCGCTCCCTCAACATGCGCCGGAACCGTGTCACGGTGGACCGTGATGCGCTGCGGCTTCTCCGTGATCAATTTCGCGACGATAGCCTGGGCTGTTGGTCCAGTGTACGGCGGCTCCCCCACCAGCATCTCGTACGTCATGCACGCCAGGGAATACACGTCGCTCCGGGCGTCCAGCTCCCGATCCCCCATGGCCTGCTCGGGGCTCATGTAGTGGGGCGTCCCCAGCGAGAGACCCGTCTCCGTCAGTCGCGTCCCGCCCGCGGCGCTCACCGCCAAGGCTATCCCGAAATCCGCCACCATCGGCTGCCCGTCGTGCAGCAATATGTTTTCGGGCTTGATGTCTCTGTGAATCACATCGTGCCGGTGGGCGTAGTCCAGCGCACTCGCCACACCCTTCGTAAGCTCGGTGGTCTCTTCAACCGAGAGTTGTTTCTCCCGTGTCAGTTTGTCGCGCAGCGATTCGCCTTCCATGAACGGCATCACGTAGAAGACAAACCCTTCTGCTTCTCCGGAATCGTGCAGCGGAAGAATGTGGGGATGCTGCAAGTTGGCGGTGACTTTGATCTCGTGCAGGAACCGCTCGGCGCCCACCACAGCGGCCAGCTCCGGACGCAGCACCTTGACCGCAACTTGACGGTCGTGCTTGAGGTCCCTGGCCAGGTAGACCATGGCCATGCCCCCCTGGCCAAGCTCGCGCTCGATGGTGTAACGGCCGGCAAGGGCCGCGGTCATGCGATGGAGATGGTCCGACAACGTGGCGCTGCTCCCTTTGGTGCCTCCCGAAAGTATCGCTTCCCGGTTCGGCTGGCCAGCTACAGGCGGAGGTTGGGACGCAGTCGAGACCGGGCTCTAGCTCCTTAGCCGCCTCATGATCGGCAGCCGTATCTGCGACGGATACTGCCGGGAGTGGTGCACCGAGTTGTGGGCCACCACGCCTTCGGTCTCGTCGTAGTTGTTTCCCC
>JBDHAF010000034.1:0-37997 GCA_039588255.1 Gemmatimonadota bacterium
GGACAACCCGATCCCCAATCGATTGGCGGGCACCCTCGTTGCCGCTGGCTCTCTCGGACGGCAGGCCTCTTGGTCGGCGGGGTATACGCTCGTTTCCAATCTCTCCTACCGCACGCGTAGGCCTCCCGAAGGAGCCAACCGGCGCGGCGTGGGACTCGGCCGGAACTTCAGCGACTACGATCAGCTAACAGTGCGCGCCACACACGCGGCACCGTTTCGAAGCCTCGTGGGCGCCGAGGTGACGTTCCTACGCCACGGCGAAGGGGACCTCAGGGACCCGTGGCCCGCCGAGAGCGAGTACGACGATCTGGTGTTCATCCATCAAGGCATCACCGAGAAGACCCTCCGCCTCGCCGCTAGCTTGAACGCCCGACCCAACAGCGGCTTCAGCATTCGCGGCCGCGCCGGCGTCCACTTCGTGAGCAATGCCGGCAACGTGCAAGGTGCCTCGGATACGCAGTTCGTGGGAGAGATCGACGTCGTGAAGTACTTCACGCTCAGGTTCTGAAGGGCACGGCTCACCTCAACGCAGGACGGCGCAGGGCGGCTACGAGATAGCCGCCAGGAGGTGCGTGGCTTTGTCCTGGAACTTCGGGTCCGGAGGGTGAACCGCAGGTAGCTCGAGGACCTGCTGCAGGGCCCGCCGGGCCGGCTCCGTTTGCCCCCGCGCCAGGTACATCTTGCCGAGGTCCAAGTGGAACAAGATGAAGTCCGGTTCCAGCTCGACGGCGCGGTTCAGGTATCGCTCGGCGTCGTCCCAACTGGTGAGTTGAAACGCGCGGTTGCCGAGGATTCGCGTGGCAACGAAGCGCTTGACGGGGTTGAGCTTCTGGACTTCGTAGTTGAGAACGCCCAGCGCGTGGTACGCACCAGCGTGCAGGGAGTCCATCGCCAGTAGTCTGTGTGCCAGCTCGTAGACCTCACCGCCCAACCGCGATGCATCGAGGGCCCCCGTCTGAACCGCCCGAAGACCTTTTGCCGACACGAGCCAATACAGACCGTCGATGCCTTCGGGCTCGCTTTCCAAGGCACGGCGAGCGCGCGCTTCTGCTCTCATATACCAACTGTTCTGCGTTTCCTTCTCATCGGCCAACAACCCCATCACGACCGTTTCCATGGCCGTCTTCCACAGCGCTTCGTAATTCTCCGGCTCCGTCGCAATGACGCCCTCGAGCATTTCCAACGACTCCGCCGCACGGTACTCGAAGTGAAGCTGCTCCGCCCGAGCGATCCGCGGGTCGCTGCTGTCCAGTGTGACGGTCTGCGCGCCGGCAACCGCAGGAGCAATCGTGCAGAGTGTGAACGCGCTCCAAAGACAGGACGAGAAAGGAGAGAGAGTCCTACTCATTCCACTTGGTGATGACCGCACAACTGTTGTGACCACCGAATCCGTAGCTCGGCACGAGCGCCACCTGCGCGTCGACCCGTTGTGCCGTGTTGGCCACGTGTGAGAGATCACACTCCGGATCGGGATCCGAGAGGTTCACGGTCGGCGGGAGACATCCTTCCTCGAGCGCTTGGGCCGTGAGGGCGATCGCCAGGGCACCAGCCGCTCCGAGCAGATGACCGGTCACACTCTTGGTACTGCTCACGGAAACCGTGCAGGCGTGGTCCCCCAAGGCCTTCTTGATCCCGTGCACCTCAATGGGATCCCCCACCGGTGTGCCGGTGGCATGGGCGTTGATGTACTCCACGCTCTCCGGGGTCAGGCAAGCCTTGGTGAGCGCACGATTTATGCACCGCGCACCACCGGTTCCCTCCACGTCGGGCGCAGTCAGGTGCCGGGCGTCCGAAGTCGCCGCATAAGAACGGATCTCGGCCAGCGGTTGGGCGTCACGCATGCGCGCATGGGCCAAGCTTTCCAAGACGAGCACCACCGCGCCCTCGCTCAAAACGAAACCATCGCGTCCGCGATCGAAGGGCCGGGAGGCGGCCTCTGGATCGTCGTTGCGCCTGGACAGCGCATTCAGTTGGTCGAACCCGCTGATGCCGAGAGAGTTCACTGCGGCTTCCGACCCACCGGCGATCATGGCTTGTGCATCCCCGCGGCGGATCGTCTCCATGGCCAGGCCCACCGCGTCCAAACTGGTCGAGCATGCCGAAGACATTCCCAAATTCGGGCCACGGACGCCGAGCCGTATACCAACTTGGACTGCCGCAGAGTCGGTGACGATCATCGGAATCAGGAGCGGATTCACGCCCCGTGGCCCTCGATTATCGAGAACGCTTTGCTGCGTCTGATAGGTCTTGATACCCCCGGCCCCACACCCGATATACGCCCCAATCTCATCCGGATTCTGACTCGAATCCAGATTCGCCTGACGCACTGCTTCGTCCGCGGCCACGAGGGCAAACTGGACAAACCGGTCGGCACGACGGGCCTCCTTCCGAGTCATGTAATCGATGGGATCGAAGCCATGCGCCTCTCCAGCGATCCGCACCCGGTAGTCGGACACGTCGAAGAGCGTGATAGGACCGATTCCGGACCGACCATCCCGGACACAACTCCACGTGCTAGGCATGTCGAGTCCGTTGGGCGTGACGGCACCCATCCCGGTTATGACCACGCGTTGCTCAGGCTGCAACCACTCTGACATCGTCACTCCTCAATCACGGGGCCCGCTGCCGGACCCGATCTACGCTCTCCAACGACCGCTGGAGAAGATACAGTGCGCCAAGCTCCATGGATACGCTGGGATACGGAGATCGGAGGTGCTGGTGATTCTAGCTCAGCTTCACCGCCCTGGTGTCCATGATCTCGTCATACCACAGGACCCCCGGCTGTCCGGACCACCACGCCAGCGGCACCGTGATGAAGAAGAAGCACGCGGCCAAGAATGCGAGGAAGGAGCGAAGCATCGCTTTCCCCATGGGAACCCGATCCGCATTGTCGAAGTCGGCGATACGAATGCCGAGCAGGCGGCACCCCGGCGTCTGCGTCCCCCGGGTGAGAGGATACGCGAAGTAGAGGTTCAGCAGCGCGATCCCGAGTATCAGCAACGGTATCCCAACCGTCACGTCGGTGGGAACCAGCTCGGGGCGCTCGAAGCTCCAGCTGAAGGCTCCGGTTCTACCGGCCTCGGTCCACAGTAGCGGGAGGGCAAGAAGGGGCGCCAGGATAGCGAGGGCGGCAAACAAATCGACGAAGTACGCCACGGCCCTCCGAAAAATCCCAACAGTCGACGTTCCGTCGGCCGCCGTGCTGTCGGATACGGCTACCCAATACGCGAACAGGAAAAGCAGGGCGGCGAAGACCGTTGCCGGACTGGAACGTGCTGCCATAGACCCGGATCCAATTGCCGCCGCTATGACGATCCCGATCACGTCGCGGGACATGCTCAGGATCGAAGCGACCACGATGACAACCAACAGCATGGTTCGTGTCATGGCTCAGTTGTCCTCCGGTATGCCGTCATGCGTTCGAGCCGCGGGCCGCGGTTTCCATGGGAAGCAGTGCATGGTAGATGAACTCGTGTACCGGCGTCCGCACGCCCAATTCCTTCCCGATCCGCACCACCGCACCGTTTTGTGACTCGAGCTCGGACGGGCGACCTTGCGTGATGTCCCTCTGCATGGAAGCGGTTGCATCGGGTGGCATTCCGTCGAGGAACGCCAAGGCCTTCGGAACCGCGTCCTCCGGCAGGATCACCCTCCTCGCCATCGCCAATTGGCGAATCTCGTCCATTGCCGACTCGAGCAACTTCCGCGTCCCCGGCATGCTCCGCATGACCCCCGCCGGGGCACGCGTCACGGCACCCACGCCCCCGAACGATGCGATGAAGAGGAACTTCTCCCACATGGCCCTCCAAATGTCCTCAGGATTCTTCGATGCCACGCCGGCTCCCTCGAACAGCGACACGATGCCGGCCGCACGCGCAGTCTGGCGACCGTCCAGCTCTCCGAGGACCACACAGGGCTCCACCCCCAGGTGGCGAACGTGTCCCGGTGCCACCAACATGCTCACGATCCTGCACAACCCCGTCAGCACACGCCGTTCGCCATGCATCGCGGCAAATTGTCCAGACGCTTCCACTCCGTTTTGGAGCGGGAGGATTACCGTGTCATCACCCACCAGGGGATCGATCGCCTTCGCCACGTCCGGAACCTGCCAAGCCTTTACCGCGCTCACGATCAAGTCGACTGGCCCGACCGTCGTCGCGTCGTCGGTGGCCTCAACGTCGCGAACGACGAAATCCCCGTCCGGACTCTCGACCTTCAACCCTGAGGTCCTCAATGCGTCCAGCTGCACACCACGGGCGATGAAGACGACGCTCTCACCCGCTGCCGCCAATCGCCCGCCAAAATATCCACCGATGGCCCCCGCTCCAATCACCGCAACGCGCAACTCGAGCCTCCCCAAATCAATGCCCCGATCAAGATTGGTACTCCCGGGCCAGGAGTTCGACCATCGCCTCGGCGTGTTCTGGATCCATGCCGTCGATTCTCTGACGAACATCATTCAACATCTGCCGGGCTTCCTCAGAGCCCTCCAGCTCCCGCGCCATTCTGTGCATTCGAAAAGCATGATGAATCCCCATCATACCATTCGCGAACAGGAACACGGCAGCGGACATCGGCTCCACCTCGGCCAGCACCAACAGTAGCCCCCGCAAGAGGGATTTCGAGTGGCGACGGTCTCGATGTTTGTGCTGCTCCACATCGTGGCGGATTTGGACGAGGCGATCGTCACGAACCGTGGGGCGCCGCTCGCCGGCCCGCCTGTGCCACTCTGCGAGAACGAGCTGACGATGGTTGCGGGCCTGTCGCGGTGTTCCCAAATGCTCGTCCGTCACCACCACTTTGTTATTCTTCATAGTCCTTTGATAGCCAGCCGGATCGTCCCCCAAACCGAAGTGCTCCACGCACTGTGGCTGCTCTGGGTCACTCGCCGAGTAGTAGCCACACACCAGCTCGGAATCCGGACCTGGACGATTGAGCGTGACGCATGGGATCACCAAGTATCGCGTCGGCGACTTCGGCTCGTAGTCCTGGATATCCAGCACAACCCGGCGCGCCTGCAAGCGGGCCGAGACAATCGCGGCGAACAGGTTCCGATTTGCCGGCTCGACGACACTCTCGTCACGAAGCGCGCTCACCCGGTCCAGGCCCTCGGATGCAAATGACTCGCGGAGCTGCTCGACATACGGTTGGGAATCACCCTCCAGCAATCCGTGTAGCGCTCCACAGCACCATGAGTCCGTCTCATACCGCCTCATCACGCCGAATTGCGGGCCGTCCGGAGTTTCAACCACGGCCACGTGCGCGTTCACCTTGACCACGAGGAGCTTGTACGCATCGTGGCTCTTGGGGGTGGCGTAGTGATCCTCGGCTATACGGATGGCACCCCACTCGTACCGACCACCCAGATTGGCAATTCGAAAGGCCGCGTGCTCACCCACCTTCAAACTCGGCAGATAGTATCGGACAAAGCCGTGGTGAAACGCGTTGACGCATTCCGTCTCGGACTCGTCCGCACAGGTGATCTGCATGGCCCCAACCACGGGCGGACCGAGGCTGCTCACACACAGATGAAGGGTTTGGCTCACCCCGGTAACCAGCCGCTCGTTACCCACCAATTCCCGCAAGCGATCGATCACGGCGTCACTTCCAGATTGTCACTCATGTCGAGCGATTCGCGCATGGAGACCTCCGCTGTACCGCACGCATTCTGTACTGCAAGATACGAAGGGAGCCTGCCGGGTCCAGCGGGGCCGAGGGGGTGCCTAGCTGCGGGCTGGGTCGACCGGTAAGTTGTCACGCCTCATCAGCGCCATGGTCACCAGCTGCCAATGACGTCAGACGCAAAAGCCAGCCTCCGTCAGGCCATCCGACTGCCGCACGCGACCGCCATGGTCGTCGGCACCATCATCGGCGCCTCGATCTTTGTGCAGCCCTCGGAGATCACGGGACAGGTTCCGTCGATCTCCGGAGTGCTCCTGGTGTGGTTCATCTCCGGCGTGCTCACCATGTTCGGGGCTCTCGTATGTGCCGAGCTGGCATCCACGTTCACACAGACAGGAGGAGTGTACGTTTATCTCAAGGAGGCCTATGCCCCACCGGTCGGGTTCCTGTGGGGGTGGGCCATGTTCTGGAGCATGCACTCCGGGATCATCGCCGCCATCGGTGTGGTGTTCGCTCGGTATACGTCCTACTTCCTGCCGATGGGCGACCTGGCGATCAAGGCCGTCGCCATTGGCGTGATAGTCCTGCTTTCGGCGATCAACTACCTCGGTGTAAAGCAGGGCAGCACCTTGCAGGCGCTGTTCACACTGGGGAAGCTCATCGCCATTCTGCTCATCATCGTCTTGGGGTTCGTCTTCGGATCCCGGCTCCCCGATCACTTTGTGGCGTCGGCGTCCGCCGGCGGAGAGGTCACCGCGAGCCAATTTGGGACCGCTTTGGTGGCGGGGCTGTTCGCGTTCGGCGGGTGGCACATGGTCACCTACAACTCTGAAGAAACGGTCGACTCCCGACGGACCATCCCGCGGGCCTTGGTGATCGGGACCATCATCGTCACCGTGAGTTACATCGCCATGAACACGGTGTACCTGTACATCCTGCCCCTCGACACGGTCGCCGGGTCGTCGCGGGTGGCTGCAGATGCTGCGGACGCCGTGATCGGGTTCGGGGGCGGCGCGTTGATGTCGGCCATCGTCATGTTCTCCACGTTCGGCGCGCTGAGCGGCATTATCTTGTCGGGCCCGCGCGTGTACTTCTCAATGGCCCGCGACGGCCTGCTGTTTCGCTGGGTCGGCGACATCCACCCAACGTTCCGGACCCCGCATCGAGCGATCGTCATACAGGCGGTGTGGTCTTCGATCCTCGTCGCGACGGGCACGTTCAGGGTTCTGTTCACCAGGGTCGTCTACACGGAGTGGATCTTTTTCGCGTTGATGGCGGCCGGCCTCGTATTACTACGCCGAAGACGGGACTTGAAGCGGGATTATGAGGTCTGGGGATACCCCGTCATGCCGGCAATCTTCGTCGTATCTTCCCTGGCCATCGTAGCCAACCAGGTCGCGACCGATCCCGGGGAGAGCGCTTTCGGACTATCACTCGTCCTCGTGGGACTGCCTGTGTACTATCTCTGGACGCGAAACGGGAAATCAAAGGACGCAGGGTCATGATCATAGATTTTCACAACCACTACTATCCCCCAGAGTACATCAAAGAGCTCCAGGCCGGATCCAGCGAGTTCACGGTCACCTTCGACGACGATGGCAACCCCAATCTGCACTCGCCGGGCGATATCAACATCGTCGTGCCGGGCCACCGGGATGCCGCGGTTCGGCAGCAAGTGCTGGATGAGGCGGGCGTCGACAAACAAGTGATCTCGTTCACCGCGCCCGGAACTGTCGTCGAGACACCTGACAGGTCTGTCGCGTTGGCGCAAATGGTCAACGACAGTCTCGCGAAGATCGTCGACGAACGACCCAGCCACTTCAGCTCCCTGGCAACGCTGCCGTTGAACGATCCCAAGGCGTCCGTCAAGGAGCTGGAGCGCGTCGTCACCGGTCTCGGATTCAGGGGAGTCATGGTGTACAGCAACGTCAACGGCACGGCGCTGAGTGACCCGCGTTACTGGCCGCTCTACGAACGGGCCAGCGATCTGAACGCCGTCATCTACATACACCCCACCTATCCCGTCGGCGTGGAGGCGATGACCGAGTACTGGCTGATGCCGCTGGTCGGGTTCCTGTTCGACACGACGTTGGCGGCAGCCGGCCTCATCTACAGCGGTGTAGTGGAGCGGTTTCCCGGGATTCGATGGGCGCTATGCCACTTGGGAGGCGCCATTCCGTACCTCGCCGAGCGACTCGACCGAGGATACTACGCATTCAAAACGTGCCGCGAGCACGTGGGCCGGCCGCCAACGGAGTTCTTGAGGGACTTCTACTACGACACGGTGAACTTCGATCCGAACGCCCTGCGTCTGGCCATCGACTTCGCCGGCGTCGATCACATACTCGCTGGCAGCGACTACCCCCATCAGATCGGCAGCCTCCAGAGGATGATCGAGAGCATCAATCAGCTGGACATCACCGAAGAGGAGCGTGCCCAGGTATTCGGAGGAAACGCTGCGAGATTGCTTGGGTTGTGAGGTGATGGAAGTCTGCTAATTCTTGATGGAGGTCACCCGCCACCCGCCGGTTCCCTTCGCGAACGTGACACGCAGTGAATCGGCGTGTTCGCCTTGGTTTCCATCGCTCTTGCCAAACTCGTACGCGGCACCCAGGGTGGCTGAGGCCGTGTTACCAGTCACCCGAACCTGGTTCACCGTCAGGGTCACATCGAGCGTTCGCACGGCCTCGAAGAATGCCGTCCACGATCTTCTGTCTGCATCGCTGAGGCTTGTGTGGACGTTGCTCAAGTTGTCGACACTCCGCGACTCGATCGCACGAGCCAGGCGCCGAACGACTCCTTCGATCTCGGCGCGGGGGTTAGGAGGTGGCGCCGCGCGCGAGCGGGTTCGGCTCGGTCTCGGCGCCGGCTCCACGGGCTCGTTAACCACCTTGGAGAGCGCCTGCACCGATGTGGAGTCCACGCCCGTGCTGTCCGCCTCGGCGGACGTGGTGTCTGTGTCCGCGAGCGCCGCGATGCCACCCACCATGGGATCGGGCGGGAATGCGTGCAGCTCGCCCAACGGACTCGCGGCAGACAGGGCCGGGGATTGAGCCAGGGATTCCGTCGGGATCGGCGCCCCCAGAGATGCCAGCGCCACCGAGCCGGCAAAGAGGAGTCCCCCGAATGCAGCCATCAACGGAAGATGACCCGGGCGCAGGCGGCTCGTCCGGCCGAACCGCCACGTGCTGATCGGTGCCGTACGCCCGAGCACCTCCGCTGCCGCGTCCCCCGTGCTGACGGGTCGCCGCCCACCGAGGGCCACGACGAAATCCAAAACTTCGTCGAACCGTTCCTCCGGCTTCTTGCTCATGGCCCGCACGAGGGTGTCGGACACGTGCGCGGGAATATCCGGCCGCACCTCCGTGAGCCGCGGCGGCGGCTCGAGGCAGTGCTGCCGCAGCACCTCCCCGAGGGAGTCTCCTGCAAAGGGAGGTTCGCCCGCCAGACACTCGTATGTCATGATCGCGAGGGAGTACTGATCGGATTTGCCCGTGAGGGGCTGGCCGTACAGCTGCTCCGGGGACATGTGGGACGGCGTGCCCATCGTCCCGCCCGTCTGTGTCAGGGGCACCGCGCCGAATGCCTTGGCCACGCCGAAATCGCACACCAGCGCCCAGCCGTTCTCGTCGATCATGACGTTGGCCGGCTTCACGTCGCGGTGCACCACCCCCCGCTCGTGGGCGTATTGGAGGGCGCTGGCAATCTGCTCCACGATGCCCAAGCACTGGACCAAATCCATGGGTCCGCGATCGCCGAGGTGCTCTACCAACGAGCGACCCCTGACGAATTTCATCGTGAACCACAGAAACGTGGAGCGGCTGCCGATCTGGTGAATCGGCACGATGTGGGGGTGATCGAGTGAAGCGGCGATCCGCGCCTCACGCTTGAACCGCTCGCCTGCGTCGGTACCCAGAGACAACTGGAGGGGAAGCACCTTGAGCGCGACGAACCGGTTGAGCTCCACCTCATGGGCCAGGTAGACGAGGGACATGCCGCCCCGGCCCAGGAGACCCTCGATCCGAAACTCCGGACGGAACGCCCTGCGGATCCCCTTCTCCACCTCCGGGGAGACGTCCACGCTCCGCCTCTTGCCGCCAACCAGGGAGAACCCGCATTCGGGGCACTGGTTGTCGACGTCGGAGATCTGTCCCGAGCTACAGCGGGGACACTGCATGCTGGAAGCCTTTCACCAGTCCGGGGTCCGCAATTAGCGGTTGCTCCCCGATTCGCGCTGTGATATCTGGCCCGTCTGCAGGACGAAGCCCCCCGCGGCAGCGGGGGACCCCACCCTCCGACCTGTGAGAATTGGCCCCTTATGGGGCAATGGCCATGCCAGCGACGCACGGGAGCGGGCAGTGGCCGATCGGAACCATGGCCGCTTAGGCACTGACGGCGTATATCGTTTATTTACAATAAGTTAACTTGCAGGAGAGGTGTGACTGGAGGGGGTCCGGGCCCTCTACCGGGCCCCGGGGGACCTACCCCGCAGGGGAGACCCATCCAGCCGCGTCGTGCAGAACGCAGAATCTCCACCCGAGGAGCGGTGCAGGGGGCTTAACGACCACCGGCGTTGGCCAGCCCTGCCTGGTTCTCAGCCGCCTTCGGGCCGCCCGTATCCGCCGCCGCCGGGCGTCTCCACGCGGACGACCGTCCCGGCCTCCACGGTGGCACTCGCCTTGCCACCCAGCTCCCGCTCGGCTCCGTCGGTCATGACGAGCGTGTTGCGGCCGGGCCGGCCCGCCTCCCCACCGTTCAGGCCATACGGGGCGTAGCGCCGGCGATCGCTCAGGATGGTCACCTGGGCCCGGCACAAGGCCTCCAACTCGCGCACGATGGCGTCGCCGCCCCGAAACCGCCCTCCACCTCCCGAACCGCGCCTGACCGCGTACCGCCGTACCCGGAAGGGATATGTGTGCTCGAAGGCCTCGATTGGCGTATTGAGGCTGTTCGTCATGTGACAATGGGTCGCGTCCAGGCCATCGGCATCCGGTCGCGCACCCATGCCGCCGGCGATGGTTTCGTAATACGCGAAGTCCCGCCCCGAGTCGGGATCCGACCCGCCAAAGGTCAAGTTGCTCATCGTACCGTAACTGGCCGCCGGGATCTTGCCGGGCATGGCCTGGGCCAGAGCACCGAGTACGACATCCACTATCCGCTGAGACGTCTCGACGTTCCCTCCGGCCACGGCGGCGGGAAGGCGCGCATTTACCAGCGTGCCCTCCGGTGCCACGACGTCGAGCGGTCGAATCGTGCCGGCATTGGACGGTATGGGAAACGGCACGATGACCCGAAAGCAATACATCACGGCGGACAACGTGATCGCGTATATGGCGTTCACGCTGCCCGGCACCTGGTCGCACGTTCCGGTGAAATCGATGCGGGCGTCATCACCCGACACGGTGATCGTGACGACGATCGGGAGGGGGCCGTTCCCCTGACCGTCGTCATCCATACAATCGTCGAAGCGGTATTCGCCATCGGGAATCGCCTTGATCGCCTCACGGGTCATCCGCTCCGCGTAGTCCTGCAGGTGACCCATGTACGCTTTGACCGTCTCCACGCCGTACTTCTCGGCGATGGCCACGAGCCGCCTCTCGCCGGTGCGGTTGGAGGCAATCTGCGCCGTGAGGTCGCCCTCCCGCTCAACCGGTGTGCGCACGTTTGCCAGAATGAGATCCATGACGCCCTTTAGCACGGCACCGCGGTGTACGAGGCGCAACGGGGGGATCCGGATTCCCTCTTGGTAGATGGAGTTCGACAGCGGCATCGATCCCGGCGTGATGCCTCCCACGTCGGAGTGATGCGCCCGATTGGCCACGTAGAAGGTCGGCGCCCTCTTGGTAGATGGAGTTCGACAGCGGCATCGATCCCGGCGTGATGCCTCCCACGTCGGAGTGATGCGCACGATTGGCCACGTAGAAGGTCGGCGCGTCGTCGGAGCCCAGGTAGACCGGCTGGACCAAGGTGATGTCGGGGAGATGCGTGCCGCCGCAGAACGGATCGTTGACGATCACGACGTCTCCCGGCCCCATGGGGACGTGCTCGATCGCTGCTTTCACCGACAACGGCATGGAGCCGAGGTGCACCGGCATGTGCTCACCCTGCGCAACCATGCTGCCGTCCCCGGCGAACACCGCGCACGAATAATCGCGACGCTCCTTGATGTTGGGCGAGAACGACGTGCGACACAGCGTCACGCCCATTTCCTCCGCCGCGGAGTAAAACAGGTTGCGGAAAACCTCGAGGGTCACGGGGTCCCACTGCGGATCGTTTCCCATGCGCTCAGTCAACGTGTTCGAGGATGAGGTTCTCTCCAGCATCCACCCTGCACCGGAAATCGGGCGGGACGACAGTGGTGGTACTGTACTCCACGACCAGCGCCGGACCGGAAAACGCGTTGCCCGGCCGCAATATGGTGCGATCCACCAGGTGCGACGCGTGCTCGACTCCGTCGAACACCATCCGCCAATCGCCGATGATCGCCGCCGAAGCGTCCTCACCTTCCAACTCGTGTTCGGGCACCGGCGGCTTCTCGGTGCTCTCCACCGCCCGCAGTCGCACGTTGACCACCTCCGTCGCCCGAGTCGGATCAGCGTAGCCGTAGCGTCGCTCGTGAAGGTCGTGAAACGCCGCCTCGTAATCGCGGGTGTTCGGAACGGCGAGCTCGTACCCCTGTCCCACATACCGCATGTCCAGCGAGCGCTCCATCTGCAACCGGTCGGCCGAGAACCCCTCCGCCTCATACTCGGCCCGGGCCCGCTCCTCGAGCTCTGCGAAGGCGCGCTCCAACCTCGGGGGCTTCAACCCCGCCGTGGGAACCAGCAGCGTGCGTGAGTAATCCCGAATGAAGTCCGCCAGCAACATCCCCAGTGCCGACAGGATTCCTGCTGCTCGAGGTACCAACACACGAGGAATGTTGAGACTTCTGGCCAGATCCGCGGCGTGCATCGCGCCGGCGCCGCCGAAACACACGAGGGTGAAGTCTCGAGGATCGTAGCCCCGCTCCAGGGAAATGACGCGAATGGCGCGCTCCATCGTGGCATTCGCGATCCGCAGAATCCCCTCGGCAGCATCCACTGGTTTGAGGTTCATGTTCCCGGCAAACGCCTCCATGGCGTCATGCACGGATTCCACCGGAAGCTCCTGGTCTCCTCCGAGGAAGTGGGCGGGTGACAGTCGACCCAAGAAGAGGTTGGCGTCGGTGACGGCAAGCTCGGTTCCTCCCCTCTCGTAGCAGATCGGGCCCGGGTCCGCTCCAGCACTGCGAGGCCCCACCCGAAGCGACCCGCCAGGATCGCGGTAGGCGATCGACCCGCCTCCGGCACCAACGGTGTGAATGTCGATGACCGGCACCCGAATCGGCGCCTCGCCGATGACGGCCTCGGTCGTACGACTCAACCCGCCTGCGCAGAGACAGACGTCCGTGCTGGTGCCGCCCATGTCGAAGGTGATCACGTTTTCGAAGCCGGCACGCCTGCCGATCTCGAAGCCGCCCACCGCACCGCCCGCCGGTCCCGACAGCACCGTCTGAACGGCGTGCTGCTGGGCGGACTCCAGGGAAATGATCCCTCCGTTGGACTGCATGATGCGGACGTGATCTGACTCGAGAGTCTCGGCGAGGTGTGCGAGATAGCGCGCCATCACGGGGCCGACGTAGGCGTTGACGACGGTGGTGCTGCACCGCTCGTACTCACGGAATTCCGGGAGCACGTGGTGCGACGCGGTCACGAACGCGTCCAGCTCTGCCTCGAAAGCCGCCAGCAGCATGCGTTCGTGATCCGGATTCGCATACGCATGCAGCAGGCAGATGGCCACCGAGTCGGGTGACGCTTCACGGAGGCGCTCAACCGCCCCTCGGATCGCCTCGTCCCCCAGGGGTTCCAGCACCTCGCCGTGGGGCCCGAGGCGCTCGGGAACTCCGATTCGTCGCTCCGCGGGAACGAGGGGCGCCGCTTTCCCTACATTCAAATCGTAAATCTCACGTCGCGTCTGCCGGCCGATCTGCAACACGTCCTCGAAGCCTTCGGTCGTCACCAAGGCCGTCTTGGCACCACGTCGCTCCAGCAGCGCATTCGTCGCCACGGTCGATCCGTGGACGACATCGGCTGCATCTCCGTCGATCACGTGCTGCATCCCCGCGAGGACAGCCTTGGCCGGGTTGTCGGGGGTGGAGGGCTCCTTGTGAACGCGGAGCCGCTCACCGTCGAGGACGACGAAGTCGGTGAACGTTCCGCCCGTGTCGATTCCTACGACGATGCCACGGCTCATGAAGGCGCCTCGCCGCCGACGTCACCGTAGACGAACCGCTCGATCTCGCCATGGATACGACGTACTGTTTGGGCGGACGGTGGAGCCGTGAACCGTGATACCGCGTATGTGACGACGAAATTCACCATTACCGACCACACGCCGGCGTGCAGGCCGCGAGGGTGCGCGGACAGCAGGCCGCCCGACAGCGCGCTTACACCCGGCAGATCCAACGTGACATAGAGCGTGGCCAGCCCGGCGCCGATGCCGGCCAGCACCCCTGCGCGAGTAAGCAAACGGCGTGTGGGAAAGCAGACGCCCAGAATGGCGGGCATCAGCTGGAGAGCCCCCGCACCGGACAGCGCGACCAACACGACGAGGAATTGGAACGTGTTGACCGACAACAGGTAGCCGATGATCAGCAACGCCAGCACGATGGCGCGTCCGACGAGGATGTAGTGGGCTTGGCTCGCCTTCGGTGAGATGTATCGCTGATACACGTCTCTCGTGAGAACCGTCATGTTCGAGTGCAGTATGGAGTCCAACGTCGACATGGCAGCAGCCGTCGCCCCAGCCAGAATGATACCGGTGAGCCAAGCCGGCGCGTAGGTGAACAGCATTTCCGGAAAAATCCTGTCGGCCACCTCCAAGTCGGGCATCGCCAATGCTCCGCCGAGGCCCACCAGCGCAGCCGGAATGTACAAGGTCATGAGGAAGAGGGGAGTCGTGGCGCCCAACCACTTGATCGTCTTCGCCGACGCGGCGGTGTAGTAGCGGATCATGATGTGCGGTTGGAAGATGATCCCGAACGACAGGACCACCATCAGTCCGAACCACATTCCCGGCGTGAAGAACCCCTGAGGACCCGGGACGGTCAACAAGTCCGGCCGCTCTTCGGCGACGCGCCGCCAGAGCTGGAGGGGGCCGCCGAAGAGCTTGTACGCCAGCACCAGTGCGCCTACCCACACCGCCACGTACATCCACACGCCCTGCACGACATCCGTCCAGTACACGGCGC
The DNA here is from genome assembly GCA_039588255.1 of Gemmatimonadota bacterium. Classification (GTDB taxonomy): domain Bacteria; phylum Gemmatimonadota; class Gemmatimonadetes; order Gemmatimonadales; family GWC2-71-9; genus B3T1B10. Next base: position 14,891 of record JBDHAF010000034.1, read on the forward strand.
GCAGCCCCCCGGCCATCAAATACGCCGCGGCGACAACGAGCAGTATGAACGTTCCCAGCTCAAGGGAGATCCTCCCACCCGACGCCACCGAGAGGATGTAGCCCAGCCCCTGCGCCTGGACCTGTATATAAAGGATTGTGAAGACCACCGAGACTACGGCGACGACGACCCTGACGCCCTCGCTCTCGTAGAAGTCGGCGAGCATGTCCGCGGGCGTAACGTAGCGGAATCGCTTCCCCAACGCCCAAATCCGGCTTCCCAGGACATACGTGATGGCGCCGACCAGCACGGTCCACGAGCCAGCGTCCCAAAAACCGATGCCGTGGGTGTAGAAGAACCCTCCCGAACCCAGAAACGCGAACGCCGAGTGGTACGTCGCGACGACGGTGAGATAGAGAACCACGAACCCGGCCTTCCGGCCGTACAACAAGAAGTCCTCCAGGTCCACCGTCATTCGGCGATTCGCCACGACGCCGAGGACGATCGTGACCAACAGGTACGCAAAGATGAGGCCGGTGGCCACCACCCAGGCGTCCATCTAGATCCCCCGTCGCTGGGCCCAGATCAATACCGCTATCAGAGCGAAGTAGATCACCAGGAGATACGCATACAGGAACGGGACGCCGAGCAACCACGGCGCGATCCGATTGGCGAACCCGTGGACAAACGGTGGCTGGGTCAACGCGAACAGTGCGAGAAACAGCACCACCGCGATCCAACCCTGACGGGTGCGGGGTCGAAAATGAGAGGGGTATTTGGGGTATTCCTGCTCGCTGGCGTCGGGCATGGCGGCCGCCTGGCTTTGGCTCGGGTCACACCCGCCACAGGACTCGAGTCTTTGAGCGCAGGGCGGGCTAGGAGAGCGGGGGCGGGAAGTTAGGGGACGGCGCACAACTCGTCCAGCTTCCGTCCTGGCGTGCCGAACCGACGGCCTCATCGACTCTGCACCGGTGACGACGTGGGAGTAGCGGGTCGCCAATCTAGTCTCGCAGCGCACCGCCGCGTATTGTATCGATCTAGTCCCTCCCCGCGGGCAGTACGACGCTGCGCAATCCAACAAAATGGAGGTCGTCATGTCCGGAGCAAGTTCCGTAGTGGTCGATCCGGGATGTGGGTGCTGACGGAGTACGAAGGAAACGACTGAGCATTCCCTTCCTGCTGGGACTGTGGTACGGGGCGAAGGTTGCTCGGAGCTACAAAGAATCTGCCATCGGCGGATTCGTCGTAGGGATCGTCGGTGCGTTCTGCGGGGTGCTGCTTGCAATCCTCTTGGGGGATCAGGCGTGGTCGCTCATGACCTTCGCCCCGATCTCCTCAGCCGTGGCGGGATTGATTGGTGCGTTGATCGGTGCAGCGGTGAGCGGTCGCCGCAGGATTGCCGAGGGGCTCGATAACTAACCCAACGACTCCTTCAGCACGCGAATCCAGTTTCCGCCCATGACCTTCTCCACTTGCGTCGCGGTGAAGCCGCCCGCCTCGAGAGCGTGGTGAATCGTGCGCATGCGGTGAACGTCATTGAGCTCCGGAATGACCACATGCTCCGGCAACTCGTCGAACCCGAAGACGCCGCGCTCCGCCATGCTCTGCCACCACGGGTAGTATCCCTTGATGCCCTCGGCGTTGTTGTTGTTCACCTCAGTTAGCCCGGCGTGGCCAGTGATCTGGTAGTCGTTGGCGATGCCCACGGCGTCGATTCCGCCAACGTCGATGACATGCCGGATCTGTCGCAGGAGGTGCTCCACCGTCGGCACCGGGTCGGTGGTGAGCCAGAAGCTCATCATGAAGATGCCTATCATCCCGCCCGTGTCGGCGATGGCCCGAACCACTTCGTCCGGTGCGCAGCGGGCGTTCGGAACGAGGGCGCGCACCGCGCCGTGCGAGAGAATGACCGGATTGGTGCTGGTGCGGGCAACGTCGAGACTCGTCGGGTCCGACCCGTGGGACACATCGGGGATCACGCCTAGCTCGTTCATCTGCTCGACCGCCTGGAATCCCAACTCCGTCAGACCGACGTGTTCCACCTCCAGGGCGCCGCCGCCAAAGGGGTTGTCGTGGTGATGTGTGATCTGAAGTACGCGCAGTCCCAGCTCGTAGAACATGTCGAGCCTGGCGAGGTCCTCACCAAGGGGCTCACAGCCCTGAAACTGGAGGAAGACCGCCGTGGTGCCTCGACGCAATGCGTCGTCGACGTCGCTGCCCCGGGTCGCGAGGAACGCCTCGTCGATCTCGTCCCGCAGCGACCGGCGCACTGCCGTGATCGACTTGGAGCACGCCTCGAAGCTGCGGTAGTAGCGAGCGGTACCGTCCTCGTTCTCCACTGTCTCTCCCGACGACGCATCCAAGATGAACGCCGTGAGCCCCGACTCCCGAAAGCTCGCCGGGTCATCAGGCAGGAAAGAAAGACCGTCAACGTATGGTATGCGTTCCTGGGAGCGCCGTGATGCTCGGGATGCCAAGTGCGGTGCCGCGGCAATGGCAGCGGCTTGTTGGAGAAAAGTGCGTCTGGACGGTTGGTCGACCATGAAAGACTCCTATTCAAAGTCCCGTGAGCGCATGCCGGAACCGCCGGGCCCAGTCTGCCAATGAGACCTTGAGGTACTCCGTGTCCTCGGCGGCACTCCGGCTGATGGGTCCTTCGGATCCCGGCTCCATCTCCACCGACACGAACACTGGGCCCTCGCCGCTCAGCACCTCTGCGAGCGCGGCCTGGTATTCGTCTCCATTCTCGAAGCGATACACGCGAGGAAAGCCAGCGGCCTTCGCCATCGCGGCGAAGTCGATGGTCCCCGCCCCTGGTGTGCGTTGATTGCCGGTGATCTCGTAGGTGCCGTTCACCAGCACGAACAACACCAGGTTTCTCACGCTGGATTCCACAATGGTGGCCAAGGTGCCAAGCGACATGAGCATGCTGCCGTCGCCGTTGAGGCAAATCACCTGGCGAGACGGCTGGGCCATGGCCACACCGAGGGCAAGATCTGCTGCGTGGCCCATGGCGCTATCGGCCGACGCGAAATCGAGATCACTGCCGGACATCCGGCCCCAAGGACGCACCACCCCCATCGTGGCCACGATCGCCTGGTCGGTTCGCAGCTTGGCGAGGGGTTCGAGGAGTTGCGCCTTGGTCACCATCTGTTTGGCGTAAGTGCCTCCGGTTACAACCTGACCCAGCTTCGATCTGTTGGCACCCCGGCGTGGCTGGTGCCGATCCTAGCCGCTGTTGTGATCGGGCTCGGTCTTGGGTGGTACTCCCCCGTCACTCACAGAAGGAAAAGATGCAGCGGCTCGAGGGGGAATGCGAGATGCGAGTAGGGTCGTGCCCGTCCGCCCGTCTAGAACGTCACCGACAACCGTGCCGTCACCAACCGCCCCAGCTCCGGAGCGCCCACGAACTCCTGATGCCGATTGTCAAGAACGTTCTGCCCTGTGAGGAAAAGTGCAACGTTCGTTGTCCCAGGGATTCGATAACCAACACCCGCGTCGAACAACGTATATGTCGACACTCGTCCGCTATACAGTCCCGCTCCGACGGGAAACGTTCCAACAGTCCGGACGCCCGCATTCGCGGTGAACCCGGCGTCGGCCCTGTGGTACCGTACGGCAAAGGCTCCCTTGTGCCTCGGCGCGCCCAGGGTGAGGTCGCCGATGGTCGGAAGGCCCGTGATGACGTTCTTGCTCATCCACGAGTACGTACCACGCGCGGTAAACTCCTCCGTAATCTCGGCCACGATCGAGAAATCAGCGCCCCACACCGTGTAGGTATCGCTCCCCTGTCGCTCGACCAGCACCACGTCTGCGTCACCCGTCTCCTCGGGGGAGATCGTTCCGAGCGGGATGGAGTCCGCAAAGGCTGCCGCAACCGCCGCCTGCGCTGGAGGCATGAAATTGGTCAAATACTGCTCGAGCGAAGCGCGATCGAGAAATACGTTTGGCGTCACAGCTTGGAGTTCGCCGACCGCATCACTCACCCTCGTATGATGCAGGTCCACACCTACCTGGATGCGGCCGTCGATCACACCTTTGTATCCGACCTCGAATACCGTTCTCATCGTCCGGCGTTCGGCGTCGACGTCTCGCACTTCCGCCGCTGTCGTGGGTTCGAAAGTCTCTGTCGGGAGATCGACCGTTTGCAGGATCGTCCCGACCTGTGAAGCGTTCGGCGCGGGCACGGCACAAATCCCCAAGATGGAACAGAACACGTCCCACATGAGCGTCGCATCGGCGGGGAGGAAGACCTGTTCTCCTTGGGGATTGAACGGTGACCGCATGCACAGCCCGCCGCAGTCGCGCCTGAAGTTGAACCCCCCTCTCGGGGTGCCGCGCCAGAAAATATCATACGGTAGCGACGGATCTATAGGGCCAAACGACAGGTCCGCGAAGAGGTCCTGTGCATCCGGAGATCCATGCGACCGATTGTAGGTGAAACGCAGCGCCTGAGACGCGGTCGGTTTGAATACCAGTGCTACGCGCGGTGAAACCGCCAGATCGTCGATCCGGTTATGGTAGTCGATCCGTAGGGCGGCCGTGAGGTCAAACTTCGGAGACAGAGAAGTCCTGGTGTGCAGGTACCCACCCAGTTCACTCAGGTTGTCGTTGTCTTCATTTCGTCCATGAATCGTGCCGCCCGTGCGGGGCACTGTGCGCCTGAAGTCGACGCCGTACAACAAATCATACCGATCGTCTCCCACCGTTGTACCGTGCTGTAGCTGAGTGACGAACATACGAGAATTGTCGACGATCGGATCACCGGTACGCAGTTGATACGTGTCGCCGGCATCGCTGACGTTGTACGTTGTGTTGAAGAAGACTCGGCCGCGTTCCACTGTTACCTGACCGTAGTGATAGCGCCAATCGCGAACTTGCGTGCCACCGGCGGCGGTCAGGTCGATGTTGTTGATCGCTCCGGACAATCCGCCCGCCACCCTCACGGTGGTGTTGTCATCGGGACGCCAGTCGAGTCGAGCCCGACCAGCGGCGCGTTGGATATCGAAATCTCGCCGGCCGATCAGGAGAGTGTCCGGATCCGCGCCGCCGAGGATGGCAGCGTTTCGCTTCGCCGTCTCCTCAGGATCTTCAAATTCCCAGTCGCCACCGCGAAAATAGTCGCCCGAGAGCTTGAACCCCAGCCGGCTGCCCAGCACTCCCGCGTGGCGCACGGAGCCTTGAAACACCGAGCGCTCGCCCCCGGCCACTGATATGCTCGTACCTCGCGAATCGAACGGAGACCGCGTGATGATGTGCAATACGCCGCGATCACTGTTGGGACCGTACAATGCTGCGGCCGGCCCCCGGACAACCTCTATCCGCTCGATATCGGCGCTCGTTGTCGGAACGAGATATGGAACGTTGAGCCGCAGGGACGGAAGCCCGGCGTTGCGGTAGTCGGAAAGTGTCAACATCGCGGCCGAGTTCGGAGCGAGTCCACCGCGGACCGCGTACGTGTGTTGCATCAAACCCTTGCTCGCGAAATCCACCCCTGTGACGGTTCGAACGGGGTCGATTGCCGTGAACACGGTGGTCTCCTCGATCTGCCCACTGGTTACTACCGAAGTGGACACCGGAACGTCCAGCGATACCTGCGGCGTCCGGGAGCCCGTAATACTCACCCCTTCCATCGCGAAGCTGAGCCTAACCATAGTCACAGTCAGGTCGCTGACGCCTGCGGATACGTCGTCCAGGCGCACGGACCTATAGTCCCACCGCGCAAACTCGATCTGGTATCTGCCGGACGGAAGTCCCGAGAGTCGGAACCGACCCTGAAAATCCGTGCTGACATTTCCTACTTCATCACCGTCCGATCCGAGCGCCCGCACGTCGACACCGAATAGGGGACCGTTGGTCGCCGAATCGCTCACGGTACCGGCGATCGCGTCGGCCTGACCCATGAGCTGGGGCGCGGGCAGCAGTGAACAAACGAACCCAAGCGCGACAGCTCGACTAAAGGTCTTCATGGAATCCACTCGCGTATTGCACCGCAAACAAGGACCCCGGTAACGAGGACGACCACTCACTTGTACGAATCATCTCGGCACCTAACCGCCCGATTTCGTCGGACGACTTGGCACCCTCATTGTATAGGAGTTCTGCTTTTCCCTCTCCCCAGTATCGCGTTCCCCTATCCCGAGTATCACCCCTGGTACTAGAGGCGTCCAGCCAGTGGAATGACCTCATCTCCTCGGTCGCGCAAACGGCCGCAAGATGGCGGCCGATCAAGCCCGTCACTCCAGATATCAGAACTCTTTGCATCCAGCGACCACAACGCAAAACAGGCTCGCCGTAGAATCATGCCGAGGTCGATGAATTGATGGAGGCGCGGAGTGGCCTCGACAAGTCGCTTGCTCTCTCAGCTGACGGGGATCACATTTGTGCGGGCCTATGCTCGCGGCAGACTCTGTGGGCCAAGCCCGGACTATCTCGACGCACGCCCAATCGGCAACTTGCTCTGCGCATCCCCCGAGGGCATCCCAACCAACGGACTCGTGATTTGACGACCTCAGACCCCCTCCACGGACGCGTAGCATCCTTCCTCGCTTTCATCTTTTTCTTTTCTGGCTTTGCCAGCTTGATGTATCAGATAGCTTGGCAACGGCTTCTGACGGTGTACTACGGCGTTGGGACGATCTCGATTACGCTCATCGTGAGCGTATACATGTTCGGGCTCGGTGTGGGCGCCCTCATCGGAGGCGCGCTGGCCGAGCGAATGCACGACAAGCTGCTGCGGCTGTACTTTGTCGTTCAGCTACTGCTCGCTCTCTTCGGGTTTGTAAGCCTTCCGTTCCTCGATTTTGTCGGTGAGCATACGGCCGGAAGCAACTACGGCATATCCCTATGGTATATGGGGTCATTCCTGATTCTGCCGACCACGCTGATGGGTATGACGCTGCCTCTAGTTGCCAAGATTTTCATGCGTTTCGCAAAGGATCTCCTGTCAACCGTCAGCTATTTGTATTTTCTCAATGCGGTCGGTGCCGCTTGCGGCGCTTTGTTTGCGAGCTATGTGTTCATCTCATTCTTCGGGCTGCACGCAGCCGTTTACTGTGCGGCGGCAATCGACATTGCTCTGGCAGCCCTCATCTTGCGCGTTCACTTCCTACCAATACCCGAGGCGCACTACCAATACGCACTGCATCTCGTGCACCCCCACGGAGACCACGACACGGTGCTTGGTAGGTTGGCGTACCCGGTTGTACTTATCACGGGGTTCTTGGCGATCGGATACGAAATCGTTTGGCTGCGCGTGGTCGGGGTCCTGGTCAAGGCGTCACCCTATGCTTTTTCGACAGTGCTGGCTGTTTACCTCGTTGGGATCGGCGTTGGCAGCCTCGGCGTTGCGCGCCTTTGGCCACGGCAGACCGTCGTGGGAAAGCGAAATCTCTTCTTCCTGTTGCAGTTTCTCGTCGGTCTGTACGTGGCGACGACGTTCATAGGCTACTACTACCTGACGACATTCACTCCGCTCGGCGGTATCACGCGTGCCTCGTTTTCTACGGTGTTGCATCCATCCTTCATCATTCCATCCGTCGTTTCCTTGAGACAGTTTCTCAGCGATACCTTCGCCGTCATTGACGTCTTCGTCTGGCCATTGGTGTTCGCGTTCGTCCCGACAGTTCTCATGGGGGCGAGCTTTCCGCTCATTACGCACCTGTCCCAAGTTGAGGCCCACAAGGAGGGGAAGACCGTCGGTACGGTGTACTTCTTCAATATCGCTGGCAACGTGCTTGGCGGTATTCTCACAGGATTTGTGCTTCTGCCGATCATGGGGACGGTGCCAACACTGCTCGTGTTCTCCGCGATTGGTGTGCTGTTCGGGTTGTTCGTGACGCGGATTGCGGGCAGACAGCTAAAGATCGGATCGCGGGTTGGCATCGCCGTCACGTCGCTGGCCCTCATTGTGGCGCTCTTTCCCAAGGGAGATCGCCTTTATGAAACGATGCATGATTCTCCCGGAGAGGGATTCGCCACGTTCATAGAAGAAGGGAGAGACGGAGTAGTTGTCACACAGCAAAAGCAGGACACGATATACAACTGGATCAACGGGCTCGGCCACGGGGGGCGGCCAGGGTACGGGTTCTATTACGAAGCCATTGAAGGACTGAGTTTTGCGCGACAAGTAGAGAGCGTGTTGATCGTCGGCTTTGGCACCGGATCGATCACCGAGATGATCCTCAAGATGAATGGCGTGAGGAAGGTAACCATCGTCGAACTGAATCCGGCGCTTCTCAAGAACCTGGAAAAGATGCCATTTTTTAGGGGGCTACTGCGAGAGGACAGAGTTGAGGTAATCATCGACGACGGGAGACGGTTCTTGTTGAGGACGGACGAGAGGTTCGACCTCATCCAAATTGACGCGCTAAGAGCGACCACGGCGTACAGCAACAATCTCTACTCGCGTCAGTTCTTCGAGCTTGCGGGTCGGCACTTGAACGAAGGAGGAGTGTTTATGGTATGGATGGACGAGTACAGGGTCATACCAAAAACGACTCTCGCCGCGTTTGACCACGTACGCGTCTATGATTTCTTCTGCTTGGCGTCGAACGTGGCGTTTGTGAGAAACGACGAAGTGCAAAGTGAATTGCTGGCAGATTTCTCGCCCGAAGAGCGCGAAACGATTGCAACCCAGGGAAGCTATGTGGGAGACGAACGCTTTATCGAGGAGATAACGGTGGGCTACGACGTCAACGAGGATTGGAAACCGGTGACGGAGTACTACCTCGGCCTGCGAATGGAGAACAGCTTCCGCCTGCGTTAACCCGTAGTGGCCAGGCGCCCAGTTTTCTTAGGGAACCATCCCCATGCCCATCCCACCTCCACCCCCGTCACACACCATCACGCCTTCGGTGGTCGCGGGCTGGTGAATGGTGGCGGGTGAGCCCCAGAATATCGCGCATCGGTCGGGGATTTGCGCGTGCGTCGTCCGGCCGCTGAAGCCTGTCCCGTTACCGTTGAGTTCGAGTACCACACCGGCACTGAGGGTGAGATCCAACTCGGCCGGCCCGATGCCCATCCCCATCCCTATCCCCATCAAACCGGCATACCTAGAATTCTTGTGGTAAAAAGCCTCTTCCGCGGTGATGAAATTTCGCAAGTCAGATTTCATCTCGGCGAGATACGCCTGCCTCTTGGAATCGAACATTTTGACTATGATCGATACCAAGATGCCGAGGATCACAACCACGACGAGCACTTCAACGAGCGTAAAACCGCGGCGACCCACGTGGTGTCTCGGCTTCTCTCGATAGAACAGTGTCATATGCCTCCAGCGCCTCGAGCCGCCAATCACGTCCCGGACAGGCCGAATCGCACGCAGGTCGCTCTCTAGAGGTGCCGGTCACGGTTCTCGCCGCGTCCAATACGGGTAGCGGAACGCCGGCCGGTGACTAATACGCCCCAATGAGCAAGCACACTATGTGCCAGGCGCGGGCCGGTCGCGTAAGACCTTATCAATAAAGAAGATACGCATGTGTCCGGCGGCGCTTCGGTGTGTCCCGGCGCGCCCAAGCTGCAACTGTTCTTCGCGATCCGCAACGTCGCCTGATGAAGGCCACGATGCGCATAGTCTGACCGCAGCGGGAACAATATCATGGGGAGGGCGAGCCTCAGAGACGGTACCACAACGAGGCGGCAGGGTACGGATCTACGCGATCATCCTGAACTCCGCATTTGACCGCATCACCGGCGCCCAGCTCACTGTCGGCCGAGGCGAAATCGAAATCGCTGTTGGACATCCGGCCCCACAGACGCACGACCCCCATCGTGGCCACGATCACCTGGTCGGTTCGCAGCTTGGCGAGGGGTTCGAGGAGTTGCGCCTTGGTCAACATGGTCAGGTGAGCGCTTGTGTCACGAGCAGTGCAACAGGCCGCATGTCCCGATGCGCCTCCTCCCAGGCATCACGAACCAGCGTGGCAGGATCGTCTGAGGCATAGAGGCGATATGGGATTCCCCACGCCCGGAGGGTCGGCTCGGTATAAAGGGCGACCGAGTCCAGGTCGCTTCGGGTCAGGGTGTCGATTTCCCAGCCGCCGGCTTGCGGCTCGGGAGCGCGCTCGCGCATCGCCCGGTACCCCCGGTAGGTGACGAAGCAGAGCAGCGGAGCGCCCATCCGCACTGCCGTCCCCCGCAGGCTGTCACCGCTTTCCAGCAACCCGGTGTTCTGCACGACGACCACTGGATCCTTCCCTCCCAACCAAAGACCCGATGCGATCGCAAAGGCCTCACCCTCACGGGTAACCGGCAGGGTAGTGATGTCCCGGTCCAGGTCGGCCAGGGCCAAGAACACCGCAGAGGTGTTGTCCGGCAGCCCCACGACGTGGGTCACCCCCTGGTCCTTCAGCGCGGATAGTAGAGTCGCGGCGCTCGCATGATCCCGGCTCGGGGGCTCGACAGTCATGGACTCGGGGATGAGGTCGTCGTTTTGGGCTGGCTTCCGAAAATGATGACACCGGGCGCTGCGTGCAACTTTTCGGCCTGGCCTCCGTATACAGTGTTAGTCGATCCACGCACGGGTTGACGTCGAACTGAATGAGGATTACGCATTCATCATGAACTGGACGACGAGCGTGACACTGGCAGCCTTCCCGCGCCCTATCCGGGGGAGTCATCGGATGAGGTGCTAATGGCGTCGTGCGCTCGTAGCTGAGCCCACCCTAGATCCTTCCGAGGCACTCCCTGGCAACCGGCCATGCGGAGTGCCGATTCGTTTCCGGCCCTTCGCGTGCTGTGGGAAACCGCAGCCGATCATCCAACGCTCAACGGAGGGCTATCGTCATGCGCATGTCTCAACTGATAGGACAGACTCACCGCGGTCGACTCGGGGCTGCCGAGTCTGCCAGTCACGAACTACTGCTTCGCGCCGGCTATGTTCGGCAGCACGCCGCGGGAATATACAGCTACTTGCACCTCGGTCTCCGAAGCCTTCGCAAGATCGAGGCAATCGTGCGAGAGGAAATGAATCGCGCGGGGGCCCAGGAGATCCTCATGTCGGTTGTCCATTCCGCCGACGTCTGGAAACGAACCGGCCGCTACGACGAGGTGGACGACACACTCGTCCGCTTCAAGGACCGGCGCGGTCACGACATGGTGCTGGGCATGACCCACGAGGAAATCGTGGCACAGCTCGCGGCAACAGAAATCAAGTCGTACCGCGACGCGGGAATCGTCGTGTATCAGATTCAGACCAAGTTTCGGGACGAGCTTCGCTCTCGGGGCGGACTGCTCCGCACGCGCGAGTTCTTGATGAAGGACGCCTACAGTCTTCACCTCGACAATGCAGGACTGCAGCAAGCATACGAGGCACAGGCGGAGGCGTATCGCCGGACCTTCGCTCGACTGGGCCTTCAGAACGTGTGCATGATTCACTCGGACACCGGTGTCATGGGAGGGCGGGTCGCGCACGAGTTCACCTGCCTCACCGACGTCGGGGAGGATACCGTGGCTCATTGTCGTTCCTGTGGGGCAGGCTCCAATGCCGATCTCGTTGACCAGAAAGGCGGAAAGTGTGACTGCGGTGGGACGCTCGACTTCCACCGAGGGGTAGAGGTCGGCAACATCTTCCAGCTCGGCACTAGATACACCGACGCCGTGGGCGTCAAGGTCGTGGACCGTCATGGGGCGCGGCGATCGTTGGTGATGGGCTCCTATGGGATCGGAATCAGTCGTCTGTTGGCAACGCTCATCGAGCAACACCACGACGACGAAGGCATCGCCCTCACAGCCGCGGTCAGCGCATTCGACGGCCACATCGTGGCGCTCGGGGGTGACCGGGATGATGTGGATGGGTTCGCCCGGTCGGTGTACGAACAATGTGAAGCCGGTGGCGTGGACGTGCTGTGGGATGACCGCACCGCCCAGACCGGTGAGCAACTCGCCGACGCGGACCTCATCGGCGCGGCCGTCCGGATCACGGTGGGCCGTCGTACGGTTGGGGATGGAGTGGTCGAGCTGGTCGAACGACGCACTCGGCGGGCACACGTCGTGGCCGTGGCCGACGTAGCGTCCGCGGCCGAGCGGCTGGTGCGGGATATCCGGCGTCGTGAGGAGGCGGATGCCGCTCGGTCAGGGACTACGTCCTCCCACGTCGTCATCTGACGACGATGGAATGGATGTTCAGTACGGTGGGGCGAGGCGCCGAAGGCCGTGGAGTAACACGACGAGCAAAAACACAAGATTGCGCAGCGGTACGGCAGGCCACGGGTAGCGAACTGCCGGACGGCGCTTCAGGTCGTTGCGGGCGTCGGCAAGCCGGTCCGCGACCTGTACGAGGAGCTTCGGGTTGCGCGGCCAGTCGAGGATCCCGTCTATCCACTTCGGAGGGATTCCTGCTTCGCCCACCACGGCTCCCGCCAGCGCCCCCGCGATGGCGCCGGTGGTATCCGTGTCCCCTCCGCAATCCAACACTGCCGTCACTGTGGCCTCGAAATCTCCAAAGTGCCGGAACCAGGCATAGACCACCACAGGGACCGTGTGGTAGACGTAGCCGGTAACCCCGCGACGCAGTTGGAGGCTTTGGGCGAACTCGTCAACCGGGAGGCGCCGACGGACCGCGTCGCCGACGGCATCCAAGAGCGTCTCCCACTTGCCGTTCTCCGCCCCCGCAGTGCGCAACACGCCGAGAAAATCGTCCAAGTCTGGCCGCTCGCGAAGGTCGTCTCTCACCACCCACGCGGTCAGCAACGCGACGGCCCTCGCCCCAGTGAGGGCTTTGGGGTCGGTGTGTGTGATCGTCGTGGCGGCGCTCACAAAGCCGTCCATGAGTTCCAGCCTGGAGGCGAAGAACCCTCCGATGGGCGCCACGCGCATGGCCGGTCCGTTGCCTGCCGAATGGACGCCGCTCCTGAACGGTCCAAAGCCGACCCAAAGGCGGAGGATCGCGCGCAGCGTCGCAAACCCAACGCCGGCCGGCAACGACACCAGCCACCAACGAAGCGCCCATGCCAATCGGCGTCCGAACAGCTCATGAGACTGTGGATGCGACAGCAGGCTTTGGGCCACGAACAGCGTATGCTCTGTGTCGTCACTAATCATTCCGCGGCCGGCTAGGAGCCGATGGCGCCACACACCGGAGAACAATTTCTTGGCGCGTCGTGGAGAGATGCCTTCGCCAGGCAGCCCCAGCGCGTCGCCCACAGCCGTGCCGACGAGAATACCTCGAAATCGATCGCGAACGGAGAGAGGCTCGGCCGCCTCAACTGGCAGGGTCACGCAAGCAGCCAGCGAATCAGAAGCCAGATTCCGTAGCCGATGCCGATGAGCACGAGAAGCACGAGGGCGTTATAGAGCTTCATCATCAACGGAATGCGGGGCAGCCGTCGGTAACACTCATCGCACCAGGAGGAGGTGACAGGAACCGGTCCCGGGTAATGCCGCGTATGTCCCGGCGCGCCGCAGCCGCAAATGCCACAGTAGCCCCGAGGAACGCCCTGGTCCTCGAGAACCTTGGGGTCCTTCTCCCAGAGTTCGCAGTAACAGCCGGCCTTAATGTCCGTAGTCGCCATATGTCTCAATCCCCGAAAGCTCTCTGGGCAGCACGCGCATTGCCGGGATCGGAATGCTCCAACGTGTGCTCGAGCAGCTGCTGTTTCAACCCTGCCGGAATCAAGTAGAACTCGCACCTCTCTTTTCTGAACCGCCAGCCGCCAAAGTACCGGGCTGCGCCTTCCGCCTGCTCCAGTGTGGCGAGATTTTTCGTAAGCGCTCCCACGAGCACAGCTGTCGGGTACTCCCACAGCAACTTCTCCGGAACGCCCTCGTAGCTGGGATATTCGTTCCACCGCCCTTCCCCAGACCCAAACCACCTGAAGAGCTCCAAAATGCGCGCATGTGCGTCTGGGTACTCATCCTCGAGCGCCCGCTGCAAGGGCCCTATGTCGAGCGGAGCCCCCATCATGACGTCCCACAGGGGAATCAGACACGGCGGCGTTGCCTCTCGCCACGCGTCGATGGCCTTCATGGTCTCCTCCGCCCGACGTCTGTCCGCCTCCATCTCCTCTCGAGGACCCGTAACGCCGCGCTCAGCGAGCCAGTTGAGGATCTTCGCCCCATCTCGGAGTTGCGCGTCGTGCTTCCATGCATCCCAGCGAATCGACACGCCGTGATGCAGACCGATCGTCGCGGCGGGCCTTTGCCTGCCATAGAACTCGATCGCCAAATCGCCGAGGCACATGCAGTGGCCGAAGGACTCGGGATCTTCGACAATCGCGAGGCACTCACGGAGGGATTCGATAGACTCGGGATCCGCACTCGCCAGAAGCACTTCGTTGCCCAGCGCTGCGCCCTCCGCTGCACCGTCATCGATGACCCGCACGCGCGTGACGCCGGCGAGCATCTCATCCAACGTTAGTTGAGTCGGGTTGGGAGCCTCTGACTCGAGGTACGCCGCCGTGAGCCCATCCATCAATCCCGTGACGTTCCCCTCGTCGTCGACGATGGACCGCAGCTCCAGACCGGATCCGCTCTTTTGCGTCCGGCCAAGCAGGGAGAATTGCGCCGGAAGGCTTCGGAACGTCTGCACCAGTTCGCCGGAGTCGCTGTCGCACTGCTCGATCTCCAACTCGGCACCGAGCATCTCGAGGCCCTCGACGAGTTCCGAAATCTCACCTAAGGACCCCGAGGCCAATCGCGACCGCGGCGATTTCACGAGGCTCTGGGCCTCCACCAGCGGGATGCCGAGTGAGCGCTTCAGCGCGAGGATCACGTCCTTGCGACGGGTCCCGCATCCAACAAGGAAGACACGGTACTCGTGCTCATCACGCAGATCGGGTACACCGTAGTCGGCGAGCACCACGCAGCCATGCGTACTGCAATAGCCCCCTGGGTGAATCCACCGCTCCTGGAGTGCTTCGGCCGCACCATCAAACCGAGCAGACCGTAAGAACTCCTCGATGGTCCGCCACGTTATCTGCTGCGGAACGACCTCGAAGATGGGCTGAGAACACTCAGGGCAGCGGCCTACATCGCTGACTGTCACGGTCCTACTCCGGTCGCGAAGACATGGACGCATACCTAAGGCAACGGGCGACGCCCACGCAGTGGTCCCAATCACGATCCGGCCGTCCCGCTCTGAAAAAAATTAAAGAAACGTTGAAATCTGTCACAAGGGGCCTTTGTGATTGGCACCGCAGGCGGCCTCAGGACGTAGTCTCAAGGGCACCCCTGGAACAAGGAACTGGTCATGTACATACCCGTACCCACAGCCCCTCCGGCACCACCTTCTGCCGAGGCTCAGGAGTTGGGCGGACACCTCGCAGACGTGATCCATGCCTATCAGGCAGACCACCCGGAGATGAGCCCGCTCGAAGTGCGGCAGGCCGTGCAACTCGCCCAGCGGGCCGTGGGGGGTGGACTCAACACCAAGATCCTCATCAAATCCATAGCCCTGGGACTAGTGGCCTTCATGGCCTTGGGTCTGTTCTACTTTCAGTCCAACCCGGACTTGGGGCGGATCCCCTGGATGATGGTAACGGTCGTGGGGTTGATGGTTGTCGTCGGTGTAATGGCCATCGTTAAGAACAAGCAGTAACAGCCTGAGCGGGACCACCTCCCACCCGATCTTGTCCGGGACATCTCCCGTGTAATGTCGAGCGTCAACGGACATTGACCGCTGGCCGCCCCGACCCAGGTCCTGTATTGTTCGATTCATAACCTCGAGGTTGCCCGTGCATGATCCACAGCGAGCAGGAAACAGCCAGCCGCTCGCCGTCTCGCTCGACCACGGAAGTGATTCTCCGCTCTATCGACAGATCGCCGATCACGTGTGGCTCAAGGTCGCGGAGGGGAAGTTGGAGCCCGGCGAGCGCCTGCCCACGGTGCGGCAGTGTGCGATCGACCTCGGCGTGCACCCCGACACCATCGTCCGAGCGTACAAGGAGCTCGAGCTGCTGGGTGTCGCCGTGCGACGAGCGGGAGAAGGAACATATGTGGGCTTGAAGCCTCCCGACAGAAACGAGCTCGAGCGTCAGGCCGACCTCGAGCGTCTCTGTCGGGACATGCTCGCTGAAACCGAAAACCTGGGGTTTACGTTTGACGAGCTTCTCGAGACACTCGCCGAGTTACAGTCCCGTGGAGGCTCGAAATCCGGAAGGAGGTCGGAATGACAGGCCGTTATTCATCCGGCACGCAATATCCCCTCGTGCCGTCGTCCATAAAGGAGCTCGGTATGACGACCAGCTCGCCCAACGACACCCGCTATCCCTTTCCCGCCGTGGTCTCAGGAGTGGTCGCCGGTGCAGCTGTTGCCGGTCTCACGCTGCTCACACCTCTGGCTGTCCTGGGGTGGGTCGCCCCCGCACTCGGCGCACTCGTGGGAGCCACGGTGGGATCGTCGATCAAGTTCGCCGATCAGTGGGAGAAGGCGGTGGTGTTGCGGCTGGGCAAGTATCGTGGCCTCCGCGGGCCCGGTCCGTTCTTCGTCATACCCGTGCTCGACCGTGTCACCTACCACATCGACCAACGCATCCGGACCACAGATTTTGGGGCGGAGTCCTGTCTCACCAAAGACACCGTCCCGGTGAACGTGGACGCCATCGCATTCTGGATCGTGTACGACGCGGAACGCGCCGCGCTCGAGGTGCAGCGCTATCACCAAGCCGTGGTGCTCGCTGCACAGACCGCGTTGCGCGACGCTATCGGTAAACACGATCTCGCGGAGTTGATTCAATCGCGCAAGGAATTGGGACGCAACCTGCAGCAGATTCTCGACCAGAAGATGCACGATTGGGGTATTCAGGTGCAGTCCGTCGAGATCCGCGACGTCATCATTCCCAAGGCGTTGGAGGAAGCGATGTCGCGCCAGGCGCAGGCCGAACGGGAGCGCCAGGCCCGGATCATCCTCGGTACCGCCGAAACCCAGATCGCCGACAAGTTCGTCGAGGCGGCAAAGAGCTACGCCGAAAACCCCGTGGCCCTCAATCTCCGCGCCATGAACATGCTCTACGAGAGCATCGTGAAACGCGGGTCCCTCATGGTGGTACCATCCGGTTTGGCGGACTCTCTCAACCTCCCCAACCTCATCGGACTCACCGGAGCCGCAGGCACCAAGCTGACGCTTCCCGGCGAGGACCAAGACCAGAAGGACGCCGAATCCACAGACTGAAGCACTAGTCCGACACCGCAACCCCAAGAAACCGGCCCGGGGTCCCGCATGGACAACAGGGGTCCCGGGCCGAATACTTGGGGCCTCTTCATGACACGTGCACGCCTCGGAGCGGTGCTCCTGACGATGGTGGCGTTGGCGTTGGCGCCCCAGGCTTCAGCGGCGCAGGCCAACCAGACCGGGCCGACGAGATCGGTCAGGGGCGGCGTGTATACCCAGGAGCAGGCAGAGCGGGGAGCCAAGATCAATGAAGAGGCGTGCGCGGCCTGTCACATGCAGGACTGGTTCACGGAGACGCTCCTCCTGTCGTGGGCCGGGGCCACCGCGGACATGCTGTACGACTTGATCCGGACCACTATGCCTCAGGACCGACCGGGCGGTCTGAGTCCTCAACAGTACGCCGACATCTTGGCGTACATCTTCCAGCTGAACGGGCTTCCGCCCGGTGAAGATGAGCTTCCGGCCAGCCACCAAGATCTCCAAAAGATCCTCATCGAGCGGAGGCAGTGACCTCGCAAGAAAAGAGGAAGGCAAATGAGCAAGAAACACAATCTCGGCGTCGCTGCGGGCTTGCTCGCGGCCACGATCCTGTCAGCGGGCTGCCAAAGCCAGGCACAAGACTCGGACGCGGTGCAGGCGCCGATGTTCGAGGTGGACCCCCTGTGGCCCAAGCCGCTGCCCAACCATTGGGTCTTGGGCTCCGCCATCGGCGTGACCGTCGACTCCGAGGATCATGTCTGGATCGTGCATCGGGGCAACGGCAACCTCCGCACCGAGCTGGGGGCATCGACTGACCCACCCACCGGCGAGTGCTGCATTCCCGCCCCCAACGTCCTCGAGTTCGACCAGGAGGGGAACCTCCTCACTTCGTGGGGCGGCCCGGGAGACGGGTACGACTGGCCGGAGTCGAATCACGGGATCACGGCAGACCATCTGGACAACCTCTGGATCGGAGGCAACGGCGGGAACGACGCCCACCTCCTCAAGTTCGCCCAGGACGGAACGTTCCTCATGCAGATAGGTCGTCCCGGCGCCAACACCGGCAGTCACGACACCCAGAACTTCGGCAGAGTGGCCAAGATCGCCTTCGACGTGAGCGCCAACGAGGCGTATATCGCCGACGGCTACGGCAACAAGCGCGTGGCCGTGATCGACATGGACACCGGCGAGTTCAAGCGCTACTGGGGCGCGTACGGCAACGAGCCCGACGACACCGACATCGGTCGGTACAACCCTGACGATCCCCCGGCGCAACAGTTCCGCAATCCCGTACACTGCGCCGAGCCCTCCAACGACGGCTTCGTATACGTGTGCGACCGTCCCAACGACCGCGTTCAAGTGTTCCGAACGGACGGAGCGTTCGTACAGGAATTGTTCGTTGCGACGCAGACCCTCGGCGACGGCTCCACGTGGGACATCGCGTTTTCCCGGGATCCGGAGCAGAGGTACATCTACCTCGCCGACGGCAAGAACATGAAGATCTACGTCATCGAGCGCGCGACGATGGAGATACTGACCAGCTTCGGTGACGGCGGACGCCAACCGGGTCAGTTCTTTGCCGTGCACAGCATCGCCACCGACTCCGACGGTAACATTTACACCACCGAGACCTACGAAGGAAAGCGGGTACAGAAGTTCGTGTACAAAGGACTCGGGCCGGTCACGGACGAGAATCAGGGCGTGGTGTGGCCGAGGAGGGGGCGGTAAACATGTCTCGCCGCCTTGTAGTCGCATGGACGGCCGGCCTACTGTTCCTTGCGCCGTCGACCTCGCCGGCCCATGAGATCCCCAGCGACATCACGGTCCAGGCGTTCGTCAAGCCGGAGGGACAGCGGCTGCGCTTTCTCGTGCGCATACCGCTCCGGGCGATGCGCGATATGGAGTTCCCACTTCGTGGTCCGGGATATCTCGATATCGGCCGGGCCGACGCCGAGCTTAGAAACGCTGCCATGTTGTGGATCGGCAACGAGGTGAGGCTGTACGAAGACGGCACCCGTCTAGCGACTCCGAAGATTCTCGCCGCACGTGTGTCGATACCCTCTGACAGATCCTTCCAGAACTTCGAGAGGGCGCTGGAACACGTCGCGGGCCCCCGGCTGCCGGATCACACGTCGCTCTATTGGGAACACGCGATGCTCGACGTGTTGTTCGAGTATCCGATTCGATCGGACCAGTCGGAGTTTGCCATCGACCCGGGGCTCGAGCGTTTGGCGCTTCGGGTCGCAACCGTACTCCGGTTCTTCCCGCCCGATGGCACCGTGCGGGCCTACCAATACGCCGGCGATCCCGGCATCGTGACGCTCGATCCCCGGTGGCACCAAGCGGCGCTGCGGTTCGTGGTGTTGGGATTCGATCACATCTTGGACGGATTCGACCACCTCCTGTTCCTGTTGTGCCTCGTCATCCCGTTCCGTCGTTTCCGCTCCCTCGTCCTGATCGTCACTGCATTCACGGTGGCCCATTCAATTACACTCATCGCCTCGGCGTTCGACCTGGTACCCAACATGTTGTGGTTTCCACCGCTGGTCGAAACACTTATCGCCGCTTCCATCGTGTACATGGCGCTGGAGAACATCGTCGGCGCCAATCTGCGTCGGCGGTGGATGATCACTTTCGGTTTTGGACTCGTTCACGGATTCGGTTTTTCATTCGCCCTACGAGAGACCTTGCAGTTCGGCGGCTCTCACTTATTGGCGTCGCTCGTGTCGTTCAACATCGGTGTTGAGCTGGGGCAGCTCTTTGCGCTCGCGCTCCTCATCCCCGCCCTGGAACTCTTGCGCCGGTTCGTCTTGAAGGAGCGGGAGCGCATTGGGATGATCGTCCTGTCGGCACTGGTGGCTCACACGGGATGGCATTGGATGGCCGACCGCGCATCAGTCCTGCGCCAATATCAGGTTCACTGGCCGGCGGTCAACGTGGGTATGCTGGTGACCGCCGTGGTCTGGATCGTGGCCATTGCGGGGATGGGTTGGCTGGCGTTCAGATGGTTGCGACACCTGACTGAGCCAAGCGCTGCGGCTGAGGTCGTCGCACAAGCGTCGAATTAGCAGAGGGTTGAAATCTTCTAATGGAGAAGCAGCAATGTCTCATCTAGGTCGACTGGGATCCACAGTCATGGTGGTCGTGATCGCCGTTAGCGGAGTGGCGCACGCCCAAGGCAATCCCTATCGAACTGTCGAGGGGGTTTGGGGCAAACTTCCGGGCGGGCGGACGTGGGGATCGACGAGCGCGGTATATCCCTCACTTGATGGCAGGACGATGTGGGTGGGTGAGCGGTGCGGTCAGAACACATGCGACGGGAAGGACGACGTAGATCCCGTCCTTTTGTTCGACACCTCGGGCAACCTCCTGAAGAGCTTCGGCGCGGGGATGATCCTCTGGCCCCACGGGATGTTCGTGGACGATGAGGGCAACGTGTGGGTGACCGACGCCGTGGGGTTCGGTCAGCAGCCGGAGGGGAGAGGACACGAGGTCTTGAAATTCAGTTCGGACGGCGAGCTGCTGATGACCTTGGGGAAGAAGGGTGTCGCGGGGGACGGTCCCGACACCTTCCGACAGCCGTCCGACGTGCTGGTGGCTCCCAACGGCGACATCTTCGTGGCGGACGGCCACGGGGCCGGCGGCAACAACCGCATCGTCAAGTTCTCCAGCGACGGCACGTTCCTCAAGGAGTGGGGCTCCACCGGCGCCGAGGCCGGGGAGTTCAGAGATCCCCACGCACTGGCCATGGACTCCCAAGGGCGGTTGTTCGTGGGTGACCGGGCGAACAGCCGGATCCAGATCTTCGACCAGGACGGCAACCACCTCGCCACCTGGACCCAGTTCGGGCGGCCCAGCGGGCTGTTCATCGACGAGAACGACATCCTCTACGCGGCGGACTCGGAGTCCAATGCCCGACGGAACCCCGGATGGAAGCGGGGCATCTACATCGGGAGCACCCAGGACGGTTGGGTCACGGCGTTTATTCCGGATCCCGAGCCGGACCCTGACAACTCCGGCACCAGCGGGGCGGAGGGCGTGGCGGTGGACGGCATGGGGAACGTGTACGGGGCGGAGGTGGGACCCCGGATGTTGCGGAAATACGTCAGGCGGTAGGAGGCAGGGGGCACCGCGTCGCAGAAAGAAAAAGGCCGAGGATCCCCTCGGCCTTTTTTCAGTTGTTGCTGACGACGACGCTTACTGGACGCCGGCCAAGATCTCACCGGCTTCGGGGGAGTAGTCGATCACCAGGGACGCACGTCGATTTGCCAGACCGTTCTCACCCCACGCACCGCGCGTTACTTGACGGTCGCCGGACTCACCGTAGCTCACCACACGGACGCGCTGTGCCGCCAATCCCATGCTTGTGAGGTAGTTTCTCACGGCGTTGGCCCGCTGCTCACCGAGCCAGAGGTTGTACTCCGTGTCGCCGGCGGGGTCCGCAAACCCCTCGACCGTGATCAGCGCCGTGGGATAGTAGGTCGCCACGATCCTAGCAAACCGGTCCAGCAGCGGCCTGTCGGCGTTCCGAATCACGGGGCTGTCGTAATCGAAGTGAACCGGCGAGTTGAAGCGAATGGCCTGTTGAAGCTCATCGATCTCGGTGTCGAAATCCCGGCGCACCGATTGCAGCTCCACCTCGAAGTCCTCCACGCGCCCCGACATGACCTCCAGGCCATCCATCCGCTGGTCGAGTTGATCCACGCGGCGGCTCAGCTGCTGGTTATCCTCGGCCAGGGCCGAGTCGGCTTCCTGTATTTCGGCGCGCAAGGCCGAGAGTTGCTGATCGAGGGCGCCTTGCTTGACCCCGCACCCGGCGCTGGCAAGCCCGAGCACCGTGGCCGTGAGTACGGACCAATCTCGTCTTTCCATGGTTCACTCCTTGTTCTTCTTCGCAGGCGGCACGGACCGCAAAGCTAGTGGTCTCGGTGACGGTGGCAGGTGATCCACATCACGAAGGTCGGAGGTCCCCCCGGTCCCTAGCGCGAGCAGCCCCGGCGGACAGATTACGGCCGACGGATCGCTCACACGGAAACTCAATGCGCCTCACCGCGCCAAGGAGGTCTCGATGTCCAGGAAGTCACCTGCGTGGGCCACGATCGTGCTGGCCCTCGCCCTCGCCGTCGTCACCACACACACCGTAGCTCAGGGGCGCCAGGGTGCCGCTCCGGGACCCCTCCCCTCCATCGAGGAGAAGACGGCGGGGATGCAGAGGATCGATGGGTTCTTTCCTCTTTACTGGGACGACGACGCAGGCCAGCTCTGGATGGAAATCTCCCGGTTCGACACGGAGGTCCTGCACCTGAACGGCCTGGGGGCCGGCCTGGGATCAAACGACATCGGCCTCGATCGGGGGCAGATGGGCGGTTCGCGAATCGTCGAGTTCGAGCGCATCGGCCGCAAGGTGTTGATGGTGCAGCCCAACTATCGGTTTCGAGCGAGCAGCGACAACCCCGCAGAGGTGAAGGCGGTCACCGACGCGTTCGCGCGCTCCGTGCTCTGGGGATTCACGGCGGCCGCCGATACCGATGGCCGGGTGCTCGTGGACCTGACAGACTTCCTGATCCGCGACACCAACAGGATCACCCCCAGGTTACGGCCGGGCACATATCGGCTGGATGCCGGCCGCAGCTCCATCTACATGCCCATGACCCAGGGCTTCCCCAGGAACACGGAGATGGAGGTGGAGCTGACATTCGTGCAACAGCCGGGTGGCGGCGGCGGTGGCTTCGGTGGCTTCGGTGGCGGCGGCGCATTCGAGGGTGTCTCCAGCGTGGCGGCGTCGGGAGAGGCCGCAAGCGTCCGGGTGCATCACTCGTTGGTCGAACTGCCCGACGACGACTACACGCCCCGGAAGTTCGATCCCCGGTCCGGTTACGGCGCGATGAGGTACGAGGATTACTCGGTTCCGTTGGGCACGCCCATGACGCAACGGTTCATCCGGCGTCATCGGCTGGAGAAAAGAGATCCCTCGGCGAGAGTGAGCGATCCCGTCGAGCCCATCGTGTACTACCTGGATCCGGGCACGCCCGAGCCGATTCG
>JBDHAF010000035.1:0-49556 GCA_039588255.1 Gemmatimonadota bacterium
GGCGCTCCTCACGGCGGACTTGACGGTGGCGCCGTCCGGAGCCATGGGGGTACACCTCTTATTCGCGTGCCTGTTTCTTGCCTACCTGCCATTCAGCCAGATGATGCACTTCGTAGCGAAGTACTTCACTTATCACCAGGTGCGCTGGGACGACAAGCCATTGGTGATTGGGGGGCGGGTGGAGAAGGAGGTTGTGGGATTGTTGGGACAGGCCGTCACCTGGTCCGGCCCGCATTTGAACGCCGACGGCAAGAAAAACTGGGTCGACATTGCGACCGGGGGGGAGGGGCAATGAGCAAGACGACTCGGATAGAAGATATCGGCAGGAATGGAGACGAAGTCCTGTGTTCGGTGGGCCCGGAGGATCTCGCAAGCTGAGTGAACAGCCCGCATGGAAGGAGATCAACCCCGAGGCCAAGGATCGTCTCGTCTGCAACTTGGACGGGGTGATCGGCCTGAGCATACCCAAGCCGAAGGATGCCGCGGAAGAGCAAGAGTGTATCGACAGGTTCGTGGCAGGTCTGAGGAAGCTGTTGGAATCCAACAACAACTGGACCTGCGTCAAGTGTCAAACCTGCAACGATGCCTGCCCGGTCTACACGGCTAGCGGCAGGAAGGACATCTACCGCCCGACCTATCGGTCGGAGGTGTGGCGCCGGTTGGTAAACAAGTATGTCAAGCCGGGAGGGAAGCTCTTTGGTCGTCTCACTCACGGAGACATCGACCTCAATTGGACCACCCTCACGCGCCTGTACGAGCTGTGCTACCGATGCACGATGTGCCGGCGGTGCGCCCAGGCGTGTCCCATCGGCGTGGACAACGGGCTCATCACGCACGAACTGCGCAAGCTCTTCAGCCAAGAGCTGGGGTGGGCGCCCAAGGAACTGCACGACAAGGGCACCGTGCTGCAGCTGGAGGTGGGGTCGTCAACCGGAATGAACGCCATAGTGGCGAAGGACAACCTGGAGTTCATCGACGAGGACATGACGGAGATAACGGGTATTCAGGTGGAGACCCCGTGGGACAAGGAGGGTGCGGACGTCCTCTTGATCCACAATGCCGGTGAAATCCTATCGTGGCCGGAGAACCCGGGCGCGTTCTCCATCATTCTCAATGCCGCGGGGATCGAGTGGACGCTGTCGTCGGAGGCCGTGGGCTACGACGGGGTCAACTACGGGCTGTTCTACGATGACTTCCAACTGGCGCGAATCGCTTTGAGACACGCAAAGGTCGCCAAAGAGCTCAAGGTCAAGAAGATCGTCATGGGTGAGTGCGGGCACCAGCACAAGGCAATGATGACGATTTCCGACCGCATCTTGACCGGCGAGATGAATATGCCGCGGGAAAGCTGTATGACCTTTCTGGAGGAGATCGTCTTCAGCGGCAAGATCGAGTTCGACCCCTCGAAGAACGATTTTCCTGTGACGCTTCACGATCCCTGCAACATTGTGCGAAACCTCGGTATCGTCGAACCCCAACGACGCATCCTGCGGTACTTGTGCCCACAGTTTCGGGAGATGGAGCCCCACGGAGTGGACAACTATTGCTGCGGCGGCGGCAGCGGGTTTGCCGTGATGTCCCCGAACAACTTTGCCGATTGGCGTATCAGTGTGGGCGGTAGGGTGAAGTTCAAACAGATTCTAGATGCTTTCGCCGACCAACCGGGTCCCGAGGTGAAGAAGTACGTTTGCGCACCGTGCTCGAACTGTAAGGGGCAGTTCCGGGACATCCTACACTACTACAACGCCCTGGAGAGGAGCGGAATCACCTACGGCGGTCTCGTCGAGCTGATCGTGAACGCGATGGTTGACGTGAAGGAGCCGTTCATCGAGTGGGAGATGCACTAGCGAAGTGCATAGAGTCGCGGTGAGGCGCTCGGTCACTGCACGGCTACCCAGTAGCTCCTGAACACGACGTTGGAAAGGAAGTACCCGAGGGGGACGTTGATGGCTACGCCCACAGTGAATGCCCAGAACGGTGGCATACCGAACTTGGCCAGTTCACGAAAACGGGTTGTGAGTCCGATACACAGAAACGTGAACACGAAGGTCCACGTCCGCAGGGTTTTGACCGGAGCGATGAGCATCGGCTGGATTTCCGTGTCGTAGGATTCGGCCGGGAAGCCCGCCACCACAATGCTCATGATCACCGAGGCGAGGAAAAAACCTATCACGAACTTGGGGAATCGCGCCCAGATGACCCCGGCGCCGATCGCCTGACCGACCCGGCCGGAGCCTCGCTCCCAGTAGGCCACCGACACGATCGAGAGCACAAACGCCCAGATGCCGATCCAGATATCCCGTCCGATGACCTTCATCAGCGTGAAGGTCTGGATGGGAGCCTCGCTACCGGTGGCTGCAGCGATGGTCTCGGCCGCGGCGTAACCTGCGGCGTCGGCGAACTCGCTCGTCCCGATCCATGCTCCTGCCACGCCCGGGTGGAGGCCCATCGCTCTGCTCGCCAACGGCAAGAAGAAGATCATGACCAGCGCCCACAGCGATACGATGGAGATTCCGATGGCTACATGCTCCTTGTCGGCTTTCACCGCGCCTCCCACGGCGATCGATGCCGAGACGCCGCACACGGCGCCACCGGCTCCCAACACCGCACCGAAGCGCTTGTCGAGTTTGAACACTCGGGTGGCGACGAAGAACATGGCAAACCACGTGCAGAGGGACACGATGGTTGCCTGGAGAAATGCGATGGGGCCGGCGCTGACGATCAGCGTCAGAGGAAGCGTGGCGCCCAGCAGAACGATCCCGGTCTTGATGTAATATTCGGTCCGCAGCGAGCTGTCGAGCCATCCGGGCAGCCTCGCGAAATTCCCAACCAGCAAGCCGAGCACCAGTGCCACGAGGGGTGCCTCCAAGCTGTGTTGGTGAAAGAACTGGCTACGGCTGACCACTAGAATGAGCACCGAGACCAGATAGATCAGCGTGAAGCCCGGTATATAATGCCTGGCGTTGTGACCCATGACGGACGTGCTCACCGTGAAGATGGCGCCGAAGGCCAGGTAGAGCAGGGCATACCAAAACCACCGGTCGGCGAAATGCGTCGTGATGCGTGCCACGGCGGTCCAGTCATTCGGGGGGCTGACGGCCAGCGGTCTGAGCGTGCCGCCGGCGAAAAAGAACACGAGGGCACAAGCGATGATGCCTAACCCGAGCCACACCGCCCACCAGTCTTCCTTCTTCCAGAGAGAAGAGATGCCCTCACCGGTGCTCATGTGACTTTCTCCGCACAGCGTGTGACCAGCCCAGCCGGGGCGCATCTCAGAGCCGACCACGGTGGAACGGTGATTTCCTCGCATGGAACAATGTATGACGCGGGTGGTGGCGTCCAGTCCTGGACCTCGAGATGATATGCTTTCTACACGACCCTACAGAAGGTTGATGGGCCGCTAGCGGTTCGGCCGTCCGCAGTGGAGAATCGCGTCGACGAGAGCGGTGGCTGTGTGGGGAGAGGCCTCAACGGCGGTTTCGTATCCTAGATCGCGAAGGGCCGCGGATGTCATGGGGCTGATGCTGGCCAGGTGAGCGCGTCTTAATCCGTCGCCGTAGAGTCGAACGAGCGACCGAGCCGTGTTGGCGCTGGTGATCGTTATCCAGTCTATCTCATCGAGGGACAACGCCGTCTCCACGTCCGGGTTGGGTTCATCGACGTCGACACTGTCGTAGACATCCACCTGGTCGACCCGGCCTCCCGCAGTGGCCAACGCCTCGGCCAAGGCCTGCCGTCCCCGGCTTGCGCCCGGCAGAAGGAAACGGTGCCCACCCGCTACCTCGACGAGCGTGTGCGCGAGAGATTCGAGATGGAATTGCCCGAGCACGGCATCGGCGTGGAGATGGTACCTCGCCAAACGCTCCGCGGTGCCGGAGCCTGCTGCGGCAAGCTTTACGCACCCGAGGCGTCGCACATCTTCACCGCGGTCGAACAAGCGCTGAACCAGACGGTCGACGCCGTTTCCGCTGGTGAACACCATCCAATCGTACTGTTCGACGCGATCCAACGCGGCGTCGACAGGAGCCCAGTCTGCCGGTTCGGTGATGCGAACGGCTGGCTGCGAGATGACGTCCGCCCCGAGTACCGCGAGGCGATCGCGAAGCTTTCGTGAGGTGTCTGCCGATCCGGCCACCAGAATGCGCGCTCCGAACAGGGGCCGCTCGGCGAACCAGGAGAGCTGTGGCGAGCGCTTGACTACATCACCGACCACGAACAGTGCCGGTGGACGGAGTCCGCTTTTCGTGACGACATCCGTCACTGTCTTCAGCGATGACCGAACCATTTGCTGTTGCGCCCGGCTGCACCAGCGCACTATCGCCACGGGAGTGTCGGGTGCCTTGCCATGCCGAATCAGTGCTTGACTCCATTTGGCCACGCGGGTTACGCCCATGTAGATCACGAGCGTGCCCGGGAAGGCCGCCAGCGCCTCGTAGTCCAGATGCGACTCCGTTTTGTCGTCGCGCTCGTGGCCGGTGACCAGCGCAACCGCCGATGCTTCGTCGTGGTGCGTGATGGGAATCTCGCAGAGGGACCCGACCGCAAGCCCGGAGGTGACGCCGGGGACAACCTCGAACGGTATTCCTGCTTCGCGGAGTGCGTCGGTCTCGTCACCGCCTCGGCCGAATACGAAAGGATCGCCGCCTTTCAAGCGGACGACTTTCCGACCGCTTCGGGCCTCGGCGATCATCCGGTCTACGATCTCACCGGGAGAGAGGTTGCGCCCGGTGCTGTGGTGTCCGAGGCACACCAGCTCCGCACCGTCGGGAGCGTGTTCTACGGCTGCCGGGTTTGCGAGGTAGTCGTACAAGACCAGGTCCGCCTCTTTGAGGCATTCCACGCCTCGGACCGTGATCAGGCCGAGACTGCCGGGGCCGGCGCCCACGAGGTACACCGTCCCCGAAGTCGTTCGCAAGGTCGTGTTCATTCGCTTATCCCTTCAACCTCCTTCATCTGTCTCGAGGCTGATGCGGTAGAGGAAATCCCGGAATAGCGGTTGTTGTCCCATGGGTGGTAGTAAGGTCACATGGAGGGAGGGGTGGGCCCGGGCAACCTCGTCGACCAGCGGGCGAATGTCGCGATCGACATGTCCCTCTGGAGCGAGAAAGAGCGGCAAGACCCGGACCTTCTCGACGCCCCGGCGGATTGCGTCAGAGACAACGTCCAGGAGTGTGGGAGGGGCACAGTCCATATATGCGAGTCCTACCCGGTCGGAACCCAATTCGCCCTGAACCGATGCGAAGACCTCTTCCACGGAGGCCCGCCAGCGTGGATCGCGGCTCCCGTGTGCGATGAATATCACCATGGGGTAAATGGTACCAGATTTCCAGGCGAAGTGCGCAGGACCTTGACGGGCCTCTTACTGTTGCTAACATGAGCTGGGCCCTGAAAAGTGAAAAAAATCTCACAACGCCCCGAGGAGTCTCACTGTCGCTGGGAGGGAGTCCTTTGCCACGTCTCAGGAGGCTGGTTCTCGAGCGGTTGATGCGGTACTACCGCTTTCTCAGCGACTCGACGGCCAGCAAGCCAATGACGACTGTCACCAGCGCTCAGATCTCGGAGGCGCTGGATGTGGACGCGACGCAGGTTCGGAAGGATTTCGGCGCCATTGGGCTGCTGGGGATTGGCAGGGTAGGGTTCGATGTGTGTGAGGTGTGTCGCGCCGTCAGGGTCTCCCTGGGCTTTGATCAAGAGCACGAGGCGGTGGTGATCGGGACCGGCCATCTCGGCGGGGCCCTGATGGCCTACAGGGGGTTTGAGCCATATGGTTTCCGCATTGTGGCCGCCTTCGACAATGACAGGCGCAAGGTTGGCACGACCGTCGCCGGCGTCGTTGTGAGGCCGATGAAGGGGATGACCAACTTCATTAAGCGGCGTGGGATCCGTCTCGCCGTTCTCACGACGCCGGCCAGCGAATCCCAAAAGCTGACCGACCGCCTGGTCGCGGCCGGCGTGAAGGCCATCTGGAACTTTTCTCCCTCCCACCCGACGGCGCCACCGGATGTACTGATTCGAGACGAGCACATCTCCAGAGGCTTGTCGCAGATCGCCTACCATCTCCGTTGGTAGGGACCTCCTTATGTCATTCCAGTTTATGTGAGATTGTTTTCACGATTGATCTGAAATCGTGATAAATATCTCATTCTAGCTTCATGGGCGCTGTTGAAATGGCTCACGATATTTAATCGTGATAAAAATCGCATATTGATCTGGCCGCACTTTTCGGGGGCCCAACCATGCAAGCACCCGCCAAACGTGACCCGACAAATCGCGATACCGAGTTCGGTGGGCTGGCCACAAAAGAAGGCTCCGTAGGGGCCGCCCGGCTCGGGGCGCCCCGTTCCGGGGGGGCAGGCTCCTGGGATTGCCTTATCTGATTCAAAAAGAGGGAGAGAGAACATGCCGAGTTTCGTGATTCCGGACAAATGTGACGGATGCAAGGCCCTCGATAAGACCGCCTGCCAGCACATTTGCCCGAACGACCTCATGGTGTTGGACAATGATACCATGAAGGCGTACAACCAGGATCCGCAGATGTGCTGGGAGTGTTACAGCTGCGTCAAGATCTGTCCCACCCAGGCAATCGAGGTACGCGGGTACGCAGACTTTGTTCCGCTGGGTGCCAGTGTGACGGCGCTGCGCAGTACCGAGGACATCATGTGGACCGTCCAGTTCCGCGACAAGAACGTCAAGCCCAAGCGCTTCAAGTTCCCGATTCGTCGCGGTGTGGAGGAAGGGAAGGCGCAGCCGTTTGACCACTATCCGACGGGCGACGAGGACCTGAAAAGCCCCACCCTGATGTGCGAGCCGGATGGCCTCAATACCGAGATCGGCCCGGTTACGATCGACAAAGTCCTGACGCTGTAGTCAGGCGCGACTGTTGTGGAGTCAGTGGTTTCTTCAACAAAGGACTTTAAGGAGATATTCAAAAATGGCGGATTTCGAAACCGTAACGGTTGAAACTGACCTGCTGATCTGCGGCGGCGGCATGGCCGCCTGCGGAGCCGCCGTGGAGGCGGCGTATTGGGCCAAGAAGCACGGGCTGAAGGTCACGGTCGTCGACAAGGCGGCCATGGACCGCTCTGGTGCGGTCGCGATGGGTCTCTCGGCCATCAATCAGTACGTGGACCTCAACAGCGGCGACAACACGCTGAAAGACTACGTCGACTACGTCCGGAACGACCTGATGGGGATCACGCGCGAAGATCTGGTGGTCAACATTGCGCGCCACGTGGACTCGACGGTGCACCTGTTCGAGAAGTGGGGCCTGCCGATCTGGAAGGACAAGGAAGGCAAGTACGTCCACGAGGGCCGTTGGCAACTCATGATCAACGGCGAGTCGTACAAGGTCATCGTGGCAGAGGCCGCGAAGAACGCCCTGGCCGAGGCCGACGGCGAGTACTTCGAGCGCATCTTCATCACGCACCCCCTGATGAACGGCGACAAGTGCGTCGGCGCGATCGGATTCAGCGTTCGCGAAAACAAGGTTTACGTGTTCAAGGCCAAGGCCACGCTCGTGGCAATGGGTGGCGCGGTGCACGTCTTCAAGCCGCGCTCGACCGGTGAGGGGTTCGGCCGCTCCTGGTACCCGCCGTTCAACTCCGGTGCCAGCGCCTTCTTCACGATCTATGGCGGTGCTGAGATGACCTGCCAGGAAGTTCGGTTCATCCCTGTCCGCTTCAAGGACGCGTACGGTCCGGTCGGCGCGTGGTTCCTCCTGTTCAAGTCGATTGCGACCAACGCACAGGGCGAGAACTACATGCAGACCCGCCGGCCTGAACTGGACAACTGGGAGCCCTATGGCAAGGTAAAGCCGGTCCCGGCCAATCTCCGGAATTACCTGATGCTGTTGGACGTGGAGGAGGGCAAGAGCCCAATCTTCATGCAGACAGCCGACGCCATCAAGGCTATCGCCGACAAGGCACCGGATGAGAAGGCTGCGAAGAAGAAACTCAAGGAGCTCGAGGCGGAGGCGTGGGAGGACTTCCTCGACATGACCATCTCGCAGGCCATTCTCTGGGCCGCGACGAACGTCGAGCCCGAGAAGAGGGCGTCGGAGATCATGGCATGCGATCCATACTTCATCGGGTCGCACTCGGGGGCCTCGGGGGCGTGGGTGTCGGGTCCGGAGGACGTGCAGACGGGCGACACGAAGAACGAGTACTTCTGGGGTTACCCGAACATGACCACGGTGACGGGAATGTTCGCCGCCGGCGATGCTTCGGGAGCCTCGAGTCACAAATTCTCGTCCGGCTCGCACACCGAGGGACGCATTGCCGCCAAGGCGGCGGTTTCCTTCATTGTCGACAACAACGCGGCACCCAACGTGGACCAAGCACAAGTCGACGAGCTGACGGAGACCATCCTGAAGCCGCTCGAGACCTTCGAGCAACACAAGGGTGCGACGACCGACCCAGACATCAACCCCAACTACATCCGTCCGAAGCAGTACATGTACCGTCTGCAGAAGATCATGGACGAATACGCGGGTGGTGTGTCGAGTCAATTCAAGACGAGTGACAAACTCCTCGAAAAGGGCATGGAGTTGCTGGCCTTCCTCGAGGAAGACGCTGATCAGCAAGCAGCGCAGAACCTGCACGAGCTGATGCGTTGCTGGGAAAATGTTCACCGTACGTACCAGGCGGATGCCCACGTGCGCTCGATGCTGTTCCGCGAGGAGACGCGCTGGCCTGGGTACTACTTCCGGTCTGACAAGCCGAAGATGGACGATGACTGGCTTGCCTTCTGCAACTGCAAGTATGACAAGGATGCGAACGAGTGGACGATGTCGAAGAAGCCCGTCAAGTACATCACGGTGTAACAGGTTACGGGTTTGCGCGATCTTCGGGCGCCTCACGGCGCCCGGAGATCTCATTTCGCTGCACTTCTCGACTCACCCTATCTCCGCGGGCGGGCATGCGGTTCGCGGTTTGCACTGGATCCGTACCGGCCCCACAGACCGCCGATCGCCGAGGAGTCCGATGGCAGATATTCGCCGAACCTGTCCGCATTGTGGATCCCGCCTGAGCAAGTGGCTCGTCCCGGAAGATGCGACCTGGGACGACGAGTTCTTCCTGGTTTGTTTCAACGACGATTGCCGGTTTTACAGAGAGGGATGGGAGTGGATGAAGGAGCAGTTCAGCCAACAGGCCTCATATCGATACACGTATAACCCCACCACCGGTGGCTCATCGACAATTCCGGTGTGGTCAGACTCCGCAACGCGGGATCGGATCGTGGAGGATTGACGAAGGAGGCGAAGCATGAGGAACCCGCGTGACAAGACAGAGCAGGAGATCCTCGAGAATACCTCGAGACTCGGGCCGGGCGACTGCCTGAAGTTCCGTTGCCACCCCGGCGTGTCGTGCTTCAATAAATGCTGCAGTGACGTGAACATTCTGTTGTCACCCTACGACGTATTGCGGATGAAGCAACGCGTGGGGATGCACTCAAGCGAGTTCCTCGACAAGTATACGATGCTGCCGATCAACAAGGAGATGAAATTCCCCATCGTCATGCTTCGGCTGGATGATGAAAAGGGGAAGACATGTCCATTCTTGGGGGACCAGGGCTGCGACATCTATGAGGACCGGCCCTGGCCGTGTCGTATGTATCCACTCGGCTTAGCAGCCCAAAAGGACACCCCCGACGGCTGGCAAGGGGAGCGGTTTTACTTCCTGCTGAAGGAGGACATGTGCAAAGGACATGACGAGCCGGATGAGCAACAGGTCGGGGGGTGGCTGGAGGGGCAGGGAATCGAGGAGTACGATCGGTGGGGTGAAGCGTTCAAGGAGATGACCCTCCACGAGTACTTCGAGAAGGACGGAGTGCTCTCGCCTGAGAAGATGCACATGCTGTACACCGCGTGCTACGACCTGGACAAATTCCGGGAGTTCGTGTTCGAGAGCACGCTGCTAGACCGGTTCGACGTGGATGAGGATTTCGTCGAGGAGATGCATTACGACGACGAAGCCCTGCTGCGGCTCGGATTCTTGTGGCTGCGGTTCAGTCTGTTTGGCGAGCCGACCATGAAGGTCAAGGCCGAGGTGGCCGAGGCGTTCAAAGGGTCACTCGACAAGAAAGAGCTGTTCGACCAGACGCCGGCCGAGGCGGCGAACGAGAAGGCACGATGAGCATAAATGGCTGTCGTGGAAAGATCCTGGTAGTAGGGGGTGGTATCAGCGGGATCTCCGCAGCCATCGAGGCCTCCGAAGCAGGGTGCGAGGTAGTCCTGGTCGAGCGGAATCCGTATCTGGGTGGGCGCGTAGCTCAGATGAATCAGTACTTCCCCAAACTGTGTCCACCGAGCTGTGGCCTGGAGATCAACCTGCGTCGGATCAGGACGAACCCGCGCATCCAGTGCCTCACGTTGTCTGAGGTCGAAAAGGTCAGCGGCGATGTGGGTGACTACAAGGTCACGGTAGTGCAACACCCACGTGGGGTGAACGACAAGTGTACGGCATGCGGTGCCTGTGTGGACGTGTGTCCGGTTGAGCGGTCGGACGAATTCAACTGTGGGATGCGGAGCACCAAAGCGGTCTACCTCCCGTTCCAAATGGCTCATCCCCCCGTCTTCGTGATTGACGCCAGCGTGTGTCCGGGGTCGGGCTGCGGGAAGTGTGTCCCCGCATGTCCGTATGACGCTATCGACCTGGAGATGGAACCTGAGAAGATCGAGCTACAGGTGCAGGCGGTGGTCTGGGCGACCGGATGGGATCCGTACGACGCGAGCAAGATCGAGGGCCTGGGGTTTGGGGCCCACCAGAACGTCATCACGAATCTGATGATGGAGCGTCTCGCATCCGGCGATGGTCCCACAGGTGGCAAAATTCAGCGGCCATCGGATGGCAAGGGAATCGAGCGCGTGGCATTCGTGCAATGCGCGGGATCACGCGACGATAACCACCTGAAGCATTGCTCAGGGGTGTGCTGCTTGGGATCGCTCAAGCAGGCCCGGTACGTACGCGAGCAATACCCCGACGCCGAGATCTCCATCTTCTACATCGACATCCGGGCTCCCGGAAGACTGGAGGACTTCTTCGCTGCCAGCCAAAAGGACGAGAAACTCAGTCTCATCAAGGGCAAGGTGGCGAAGATCACGGAGGATGCCGCCACCGGCAATCTCGAGGTGGAGGCCGAAGATACCCTTTCCGCTGAGCGGGTGATTCAACAAGTCGACCTGGTCGTGCTGGCAACGGGACTCGTGCCGGCCGGCGTGGGGGAGGCCGAAATCGAGGGTGGCTTGGAGTTCGACGAGCACGGATTCCTGACAGGCGAACAACCGAGCGACGGTCTGCTGGCCGCGGGATGTGCGAAGCGACCCGTCGACGTGGCCGTTTGCGTTCGTGACGCCACGGGCGTCGCCATGAAGGCCTTGCACAGCTGCGGGGAGTGAGGACGTGGACAAGAAAGTGGCCGTGTACATATGCCAGGGTTGCGACATCGGCACGTCGCTGGATCTCGAGGCTTTGAGTACGGTCGCCACCGAGGAATGCGACGCCGCCCTGTGCCGTGATCATGAGTGCCTCTGCGGTGAGGCTGGCCGCGACCTCATCCTCAAGGATATCGAGGACGGCGCCAACGCGGTGGTGGTGGCCGGATGTTCGCCCCGGTTCATGCCGGAGGCCTTCACCTTTGAAGGCTGCCAGGTCGAGCGCGTCAACCTGCGCGAGCATGTGGTGTGGAGCCATGAGGCCAATGACGAAGACACTCAAATGCTGGCCGCCGACTACTTGCGCATGGGAATCGTGCGGGCGCAAAAAGCGGAGCTTCCGGAGCCGTTCGAGGAGGAGATCGACAAGACCATTCTGGTCGTCGGGGGTGGTGTAACCGGGATGGAGGCGGCGGTGGATGCCGCCGGGGCAGGGTACGATGTCGTATTGGTGGAGAAGGAAGTTCAGCTGGGAGGGTGGTCGGCGAAGTTTGCCAAGACTTTCCCGCATCGCTCGCCATATCGAGACCCCGAACCGGTTCCCATTGCCGAGCGCATAGCCGAGGCGGAGGGCAGCGACCGGATCACCGTCCACACCGGGACGACTATCGAGGCAATCTCCGGCCAGCCGGGTCAATTCGATGTCTCCCTCCGGTCCAATGGAACCACGGCGGCATGTCGGGTTGGAGCCATCGTGCAGGCTACGGGATGGAAGCCGTACGACGCCACGCGGCTAGACCATCTTGGATACGGGCGATGCGCCAACGTGATCACGAACGTCGAGATGGAAGAGCAGATCGCGTCGGGGGAGATCAAGCGCCCCAGTGACGGCAAGCCCGCGCGGCGGATTGCCTTCATCCAATGTGCAGGCTCGCGAGACGAGCAGCACTTGCCCTACTGCTCGGGGGTGTGCTGCCGCGTCACAATCAAGCAGGCGCTGTTAGCGCGGGAGTTCGACAACGAGAGCGAGGCGTACGTCCTCTACAAGGACATCAGGGCCCCGGGCCAGTACGAGGACTTCTATCGGAGAGCTCAGGAGGACACAGGGATCTTCTTCACCAAGGCCGACGTAGTCGGCGTGGAGGAGACCGGGGACCACGATCTCCTGGTCGAGGCCGAGGACACGCTGCTGGGTGGAAAGATCCAGCTCGAGGCGGATCTCGTGGTGCTGGCTACCGGGATGGTACCTGTGGCGGCCGACGGCGAGGGGCTGCGGCGCTACGCAGACGCCAGGGCCGTGGTGGAAAAGGGCGAAGCCGGCGCACAACTGGAGGCGGCCAAGGAGACGGTGGAAGAGCTGGGCCACCTCGAGGGAACGGCGATCCTCAACCTCGACTACCGCCAGGGGCCGGATTTGCCGGGACTCAAGTACGACTTTCCCGACTCCCACTTCATCTGCTTCCCGTACGAAACACGTCGCACGGGCATTTATGCGGCAGGATGTGTGCGGGCGCCCAACGATTCTCAGGCGAGCCAGGATGATGGTGCCGGCGCGGCGCTGAAGGCGATACAGAGTGTGGAGTTACTCAGTCGCGGAGCGTCGGTGCACCCCCGCTGGGGAGACATGTCATACCCCGAGTTCTCCTTGCAACGCTGCACTCAGTGCAAGCGGTGTACGGAAGAGTGTCCCTTCGGAACCCTCAACGAGGACGTAAAGGGGACGCCCGAACCCAATTCCACGAGGTGCCGCCGGTGCGGCATATGTATGGGAGCGTGTCCCGAGCGTATCATCTCGTTCAAGGACTACTCGGTGGGGATCATCTCGTCGATGATCAAGTCTGTGGAGATCCCTGACGAATTCGAAGAAAAACCGCGGTTGCTCGGTTTCCTGTGTGAGAACGATGCCTATCCGGCGTTGGATACTGCGGGTCTCAAACGCATCCAACACAGTGCGTACATCCGATTCATCCCGGTCAGGTGTTTGGGCTCGGTCAACATCGTCTGGATTGCCGATGCGCTCTCTCGAGGGTTTGACGGCATCCTGCTGGTTGGGTGCAAGTCGGGCGATGACTACCAGTGCCACTTCATCCGCGGCAGTGAGTTGATGAGCACGAGAAGCGAGAACATCCGGGACAAGCTCAAGCAGCTCGCGCTGGAGGAAGAGCGCGTGCGCCTCGAGCAGCTCCCGATCACGGATTGGGACAGGTTGCCACAGATCATCAACGAGTTCGCCGAACAGATCGAAGAGATCGGCATGAACCCGTTCAAGGGATTTTAGGGAGCGTACCCGGTATGCCCGAATCGCTGTTACTGAAACCGGATCGGGAATTCGTAGAGCGGATCGTGGCGTCCGGCGGTGGCGATCTCAAGAAGTGCTTTCAGTGCGCCACTTGCTCGGTGGTGTGCGAGCTGTCCAATGGCAGAACGCCATTCCCGAGGAAAGAGATGGCTTGGGCGCAATGGGGACTCAAGGACAAGCTCTTCGCCGATCCGGACATATGGCGGTGCTATCAGTGTAACGACTGCTCCACGAAATGTCCTCGGGGAGCCCGGCCGGGCGGTGTGCTCGCTGCGGTCCGCGAGCAGGCGGTGAAGCACTATGCGGTTCCGCACTTTCTCGGGGTGTGGGTGAATCAGGTCAAACGTCTCCCCGTAATGCTCCTCATTCCCATAATTCTGCTGGCCCTCGCTCTCATGGTTCGGCCCCCCCTGGAGCAGGCGTTTGCGTTCGGTGCCCCACACGGGTTCTACGCCGAGGTGATGCCCCATTGGCTGCTCATCGGCCTGTTCACGTTCTTCACGGGTCTGGCATTCCTGGGGGCGGTAATCGGCTTGGTGCGGTTTTGGGGGGCCATGAAGACGGCTGACCGAGCGGCGGCCACCAACGGCAACACGGTTGGTCTCGCGTCGAGCGTCGTACGCACCGTGGCGTCGATCTTCAGCCACGCGAGGTTCGGCAAGTGCGGCACTGAGGCATCTCGCCGCTGGGCGCACACCTTGGCCTTTTACGGCTTCCTGGCACTGTTTGCGACCACCGTGTGGGCGGTGATCGACATGTACGTCAACCCGCGTCTGTTCGGGATCGACTCGATGTATCCCTTCGATTTGCTGCACCCCATAAAGATACTGGCCAACGTGGGGGCGGTGCTCCTCATCGTGGGGTGCTTTCGGGCGATACGCGACCGGTTACATCGGGAGGCCGAGGACGGTGGGAGCACCTCGTTCGACTGGATCTTCGTCTGGCTGCTGCTCGCCGTGGGCGTGACCGGCGTGGTGACGGAGATACTCAGGCTCATCGCCGAGTCCACAGGAGCTACAATACCGCAGTACGCGGCCTACAGCGTCTACTTCGTGCACCTGGCACTGGTGTTCGGGCTACTGGTTTACCTGCCGTACTCCAAGTTCGCCCACGTCGTCTACAGAACGACGGCGCTGGTTTACGCAGAACGGTCGGGACGAACCCGAGACGCCCGGCTGCTGAAGTCGGGAGGGAACGCGCAATTGCCCCGCACGCGCCCGGCAGGCCAAATCGCTGCGTCTGAATAGGACGACAAAACAGTAGTTGTCATAAACTGGATCGAGGTAACAAAAATGGATCAGCTGGTCAAGCCGCATGGCAAAGACAAAGAGCTCAAGCCACTGCTGTTGCAGGGCAAGGAGCTGGAGGAGGAACGGGCGAGGGCGGGGCTGTTCAAGAAGATTCCCATCACGTCCCGCGAGATGGGTGACGCAGTCATGATGGGCATCGGGGGGTTCACACCGCTCGCTGGCTTCATGACGAGTGAAGACTGGAAGGGTGTCTGCAGCGACATGCAGATGGCGGACGGCACCTTCTGGCCTATACCGGTCACGGTATCGGCATCCAAGGAAGACGCCAACGCCATCCAGGAGGGAAAGGAGATCACCCTCGTGGATGAGGAAACCGGCACTGACATGGCCATCATGACGGTGACGGACAAGTACACCATCGACAAAGAGCTGGAGTGCAAGGAGATCTTCCGCACGACCGATGAGGAACATCCGGGCGTGGCCATGGTCATGGCCCAGAAAGAAGTGAATCTCGGCGGGACCCTCAAGGTTCTCAGCGAAAGCTACTTCCCGACGGAGTTCAAGGACGTCTACATGCGGCCGGCGGAGTCCCGCAAGATGTTCACCGAAAAGGGGTGGCGCACTGTGGCCGCCCTACAGCTCCGGAATCCGATGCATCGCTCCCACGAGTACCTGGCGAAGATCGCATTAGAGACCCTCGATGGCCTCTTCATTCATCAGCTGGTGGGCAAGCTCAAGCCCGGTGACATCCCGGCTGACGTCCGCGTGAAGTGCATCGACGCCCTTGTGGACAACTACTTCCTGGAGAACTCGGTCATCCAAGGTGGATATCCCCTGGACATGCGGTACGCCGGTCCTCGGGAGGCCCTGCTCCACGCTGTGTTCCGTCAGAACTACGGCTGCAGCCACCTGATCGTCGGCCGAGACCACGCGGGTGTGGGAAGTTACTACGGGCCGTTCGACGCCCAAGAGATCTTCCACGAAATCCCCGAGGGGGCGCTCGAAACGCAGCCGCTGAAGATCGATTGGACGTTCTACTGCTTTAAGTGTCGCGGCATGGCGTCGATGAAGACTTGTCCCCACGGCAAGGACGACCGGCTGATGCTGAGCGGGACCGTGCTGCGCAAGACGTTGTCGGAAGGCGGAGATCCGCCGGAAGACTTCAGCCGTCCCGAAGTGGTGGCCATCCTGAAGGAGTACTACGCCAATCTTGACGAGAAGGTCGAGGTCAAGCTGCATCAGGCGGCAACCGGGGAAGTCAAGAAGAAGTGAATGAACAATGGATCTCATTGGCGTCGACAGGAAAGCTGGCCTGGAGTTCAAGATCAGCGTGCGTGGGCACGAGGTTACCTGTGACATGTCGGAGGGAGACGGCGGTCGAGACGCCGGGCCGTCGCCGGCGGAGCTCCTCGCGGGTGCCCTCGGGGCGTGCATCGCAATGATGGCTCAAGGGTTTTGCGATAGACACGGATACAACGACGGCGATGTCAGGGTTGACCTCACCCTGAACCTTGCGGACCAACCAAAAAGGGTGAGGGACATCGTCGTCGATCTGGAGCTGCCATCAGGCGTTCCAGAGAATCAACTGGAGGTAGTCAGACATTTGGCCGAGAGGTGTCTGATCCACGAGACGTTCAGGGACCCGCCCAATGTGGACATAGACATCGTTTAGAACGCAACTAGGCCCATGCCGAACGCGGTGAACGCTCGGCAGCGGCACGAACACGGAGACATCTGATGGAACAGAAGGAATTTGGCGGAAGACTGATCGAAATCGACGAGGACGGGTTCATTCAAGATCCGGAAGCGTGGGATGAGTCTGTCGCCGCCGATCTTGCGAAGACGGAAGGGGTCGAGGAGATGACGGAAGATCACTGGAAGGTGGTCAAGTATCTCCGGGACTACTACCTCGAGTTCAGCATGGCGCCGATGATTCGCAAACTCTGCAAGTCGACGGGTTTCAAGCTGAAGGAGATCTATGACCTGTTTCCCAGCGGACCCGCCAAGGGTGCCTGCAAGGTAGCCGGACTGCCCAAGCCGACCGGTTGCGTCTGACATCTGACGATCGCGCTGGAGGATCGGGCGATGAGGATACGGGATCAACTGCTGAGCCGCAAAGATGCCCTCGTCGAGCGTTGGCTCGACGAGGTGCTGGACACGTACCCCGGCAGGGGCGCTGAGATGTTCCGGCAAGAGCAGGATCCGTTTGCGAACCCGGTGGGGCACGCCTTGAAGACGGGCACCCGTGGGATCGTCGAGTCACTCCTCAGCGGGACTCTGGACGAAGACGCCCTCCGACACCACCTGAACGAGATGATCAAGGTCAGAGCGGTTCAGCAGTTCGCGCCATCGGAGGCGGTCGGCGTCGTGTTTCATCTGAAGAGCGCCATCCGTGCAGAGCTGGCGGAGGCGCTGATGGATCCACAGTCCGCTGCAGAGCTGGTCGAGCTCGACCAGGACATCGACCGGATAGCACTCCTCGCGTTCGACCTTTTCGTCCAGTGCCGGGAGCAGGTCTACGAGCTGCGGGTGAACGAGATGAAACGACGCGTGTCGTGGGTGGTGGAGCGGCTTAACCGACCGGTGGAGTCGGGGGAGGGGCTCTGATGAAGATCTTGATCCCATTGGTGATGGTAGGAGGACTCTTTGCGCTGGGACTGCTCGGTGCAGCACCGGGCATGGGTGTGGTGTTCGGGGTCATTCTGCCCTACCTGGCTGGTGCCGTGTTCCTGGGCGGAGTGGTGTACCGGGTGCTGGCATGGGCAAACGTCCCGGTACCGTTTCGGATTCCGACGACATGTGGTCAACAGAACTCCTTGCCGTGGTTCAAGCAGGACAAGTTGGAGAACCCGCACAACGGGTGGACCGTACTCGGGAGGATGATCCTGGAGGTACTGTTCTTCCGCTCTTTGCTGCGGAACACGAAGTCGGAGATGGTCGATGGCCGAAGGTTGGTATACGGAACCGATCTGCGGCTCTGGATCGCGGCGATGGCGATGCACTGGTCATTGCTGGTGATTCTGATCAGACACCTCCGCCTAATGGTCAATCCGGTTCCCGCTGTCGTGACGTTCATCGAAAAGACGGATGGGTTCATGGAGGTGGGGCTCCCAGTAGTCTTTGCCACGTCTGTCGTCTTTCTGGTTGCGCTGGGGTACCTGCTGTATCGGAGGCTCACGTCCGCCCAGATCCGGTACATATCGCTCATCGGCGACTACTTCCCGCTGTTCCTTCTGTTGGGAATCGGTATCAGTGGAGTCGTCGTCCGGCACGTGATGAAGACGGACGTGGTGGGGATCAAGGAACTCGTTCTCGGACTGACCCACTTCACCCCGATCATCCCGGAGTCGATCGGTGCGGTCTTCTACGGACACCTGTTCTTGGTATCAGTGCTGCTTGCCTATTTCCCGTCCAGTAAACTGGTCCATATGGCGGGCATCTTCTTGAGCCCGACGCGGAACCTCGCAAACAACAACCGGAGGGTGAGGCACATCAACCCGTGGAACCACCCGGTGAAGGTGCACACCTACGAGGAGTACGAGGATGAGCTGAGGGAAAAGATGATCAAGGCCGGTGTTCCGGTCGAGAGGCAATGACCATGCCGAAACCGGATGAGGCAGGCTATTACAAACGGGAAGACCTCCTGAAGATCGACGGGCGTCCCCCTGGGACGCCGTGGATGGACGCCCCCCTGGATTTTCGGCCGGGGACGTTCATCTACCCGGGAAAGCCCAAGAACCTCAAGGTTCTGGACCTGCCCAACCCGCGGGAATGGGCGGTCACCGATGGCGACTGGAAGCTTCCCGAGGGTTGGAAGCAGACCGTTCTCGACGGCATGGCGGACCGCCTGAGCAAGTATCGCACGTTCAAGATCTTCATGGACACCTGTGTCCGGTGCGGCGCCTGTGCGGACAAGTGCCACTTCTTCATCGGCAGCGGCGACCCCAAGAACATGCCGGTGCTTCGTGCCGAGCTGCTACGGTCGATCTATCGCAAGGACTTTACAGCGCTGGGGCAGGTGTTCGGCAAGTTGGCTGGCGGCCGGGAACTCACACCCGACGTGATCAAGGAGTGGTTCTACTACTTCTTCCAATGCACGGAGTGCCGGCGCTGCTCGGTATTCTGTCCGTTTGGAATCGACACCGCCGAGATCACCATGATGGGTAGGGAGCTCCTGGGGCTGCTGGGCATCTATGTCAACTGGGTCATCGAGCCGGTGGCCAACTGCTTCAGGCTGGGGAACCACCTGGGAATCCAGCCTCACGGCTTGGTCGATACCCTGGAGTTCATGGCGGACGACATCGAGGAGGCGACCGGGATCAGGGTCGACATCCCAATCAACAAGAAGGGCGCCGAGATCTTATTTGTGACGCCGTCGGGCGATTTTGTCGCCGATCCGGGCATCTACACTTGCATGTCGTACATGCTGCTGTTCCACCAGTTGGGGATCGACTACACGTGGAGCACGTACGCGTCGGATGGGGGAAACTTCGGGCTGTTCACGTCCCACGAAATGATGAAGCGCCTCAACGCCAAGATCTATACCGAGGCCAAACGCCTCGGTGTCAAATGGATTCTCGGTGGGGAGTGTGGTCACATGTGGCGGGTGCTTCATCAGTACATGGATACCATGAACGGGCCCGCAGACTTCCTGGAGGTACCCAAGTCACCGGTGACCGGGACGGTCTTCGAGCATGCCGGCTCGACCAAGATGATCCACATCATGGAGTTCCTCTCGGACATCATCCGGAATGACAAGCTCAAGCTCGATCCGTCGAGAAACGACCATATCAGGGTGACGTACCACGATTCCTGCAACCCGGCCCGAGCGATGGGCATCCTCGAGGAGCCGCGATATGTCATCAACAACGTCTGCAACTACTTCTTCGAGATGCCGGAGAATACGATTCGCGAGCAGACCTTCTGCTGTGGAGGGGGCGCGGGCCTGGGTACCGACGAGAACATGGAGATGCGTTTGCGCGGCGGTCTCCCCAGGGGCAACGCGGTCAGATACGTCCAGGAGCAACACGACGTGAATCAGCTCGCCGCAATGTGCGCCATCGACCGGGCGACGCTGACCACGGTCTGTGACTACTGGGCGCCCGGGGTCAAGGTTACTGGCATCAGCGAGCTGGTGGCCAACGCCACCGTGTTCGACGGTGAGAAGGAGAGGACGCACAACCTCCGTTTGGAGCCCATCCCCGGTATGGAAGCACCGGAGGATGCAGAGGAGGAGAGGGTGGCTTCCAGCCATGCGTGACCGATCGAGAGTCATTGCCGGCCTTGGGGTTTTCGTCGTTCTCGCGGCCCTTCCCATATGGCATGCACTCTGGGCTGCTGGAGATATCTCCCGCCCCGAGCTGGAGCTGCCTCAAGACGAGTCCCAATGCATCGAAGACACAGAATTCATGCGGAATCGACACCAAGACTTCCTGAACCAGTGGCGCAACGCCGTGGTGCGCGATGGGGAGACGGAGTACACCTCGACCGCCGGTGAAATTCACACCATGAGCCTCACCGGGACGTGCCTGTCGTGTCACGACAACCGCGACACGTTCTGCACCCGGTGCCACGACTATGCGAATGTCGAGCCCAGGTGTTGGGACTGTCATGTGGAGCGGGGGGGAAGCTGACCGATGGATGAGAGCAGACGCAAATTCCTGAAGGAGGCTGGATGTGCCGCGCTGAGCGCGGGGTGTGTATTCCCGTTGCTGAGCACGGCGTGCAGCGCATCGGGCCAGGAGGAGACACGCCCAGCGTCGTTGTCGAGCCAGTGGGCGATGGTGGTAGACATCCGGCGCTGCCTGAACGAGGAAGTTCGTCGGGCGTGCACCGAGGCGTGTCACCGGGAGCACAATGTGCCGGATATCCCTGACCCAGGTGACGAGGTCAAGTGGATCTGGAGTGAGGAGTACCAGAACGTGTTCCCCGACCAGGTTCACGCGCATACGGCGACAGCGACGCGAGAGGCGCCCGTGCTGGTGCTCTGCAACCATTGCACCAACCCGCCGTGCGTGCGGGTCTGTCCCACGGGCGCCACTTGGAAGCGGGACACGGACGGCATCGTGATGATGGACATGCACCGGTGCATCGGATGCCGTTACTGCATTGCCGCGTGCCCGTACGGTGCCCGGAGCTTCAACTGGAGGGACCCGCGCGACTACATCGAGCGGGACGAAAGCGGAGAAATCCCGTCCGACTACCCGACCCGATCCAAAGGCGTTGTGGAAAAGTGCAACTTCTGCGCCGAGAGAATCCGCGCTGGGCGCGCCCCGGCGTGTGTGGAGGCTGCCAACGGCGTGCCCGAAGGAGCAGGAGCTCTGACCTTCGGCGATGCCGCGGATCCGGCATCGGAGGTGAGTCGGATCCTGCGCGAGCGGCACACCATATCTCGCCGGGTCAGTCTCGGGACCGAACCCAACGTGTTTTACATCGTGTAGGCACGAGTGAGCACTGAGAGAGCCGAAAGGTAGACGATATGCTGCAGGAGGCGTTCCGCGGGGGCAGG
Organism: Gemmatimonadota bacterium; assembly: GCA_039588255.1. Taxonomy (GTDB): domain Bacteria; phylum Gemmatimonadota; class Gemmatimonadetes; order Gemmatimonadales; family GWC2-71-9; genus B3T1B10. The sequence goes on from JBDHAF010000035.1 coordinate 21,429, forward strand.
CGATACTGGCTTCTCATTGGAATCTGGACGCTCCTCATCGTGGTGGGACTGGCAGCATACGGCCGGCAGCTCACTGAGGGCCTTCAGGTCACGGGCATGAACCGGGACGTGACCTGGGGCCTCTACATCGCGCAGTTCACCTTCTTGGTCGGCGTTGCGGCTTCGGCCGTGATGGTCGTGCTGCCCTATTACCTGCACAACTACAAGGCGTTCGGCCGGATGGTGATTCTTGGGGAATTCTTAGCAGTCTCTGCGGTCATCATGTGCATGCTGTTCGTCTTCGTCGATATGGGTCAACCGCGGCGGGTCATGAATGTGATCCTGCACCCCACACTGAATTCGGTGATGTTCTGGGACTTCCTGGTGTTGGGTGGATACCTGGCGCTGAATCTGGTAATCGGCATGTGGACCTTCGACGCCGAGCGGAAGGGGGCGCCGGCGCCAAAGTGGATCAAGCCCCTCGTCCTTCTGTCGATCCCGTGGGCTGTCAGCATTCACACGGTGACGGCGTTCCTCTACGCCGGCCTGGAGGCGAGGCCGTTTTGGATGACCGCGATTCTCGCGCCGCGGTTCCTGGCTTCGGCCTTTGCTTCGGGACCCAGCTTGCTGATCCTGCTCGCCCTCATTCTGCGGCGGTTTTCGACGTTCGACGTGGGCAATGAGGCAATCCAGAAGCTGGTGACCATAGTGGCTTACGCCATGGTGATCAACGTGTTTTTCGTAGCGGTGGAGCTGTTCACCGGCCTCTACAGCGATATGCCCCACCACCTCCATGCGTTCGAGTACCTGTTTGTCGGCCTTCACGGATATGCTGCGCTCGTGCCGTGGGTATGGGTTGGCCAGGTGCTGACGCTCGTGTGCGTGGTGTTGTTGCTGATTCCCAAGGTGCGCAGTCGTGAGAACTGGCTCGCGATGCTCTGCGTGGCAGTGATCGTCGCAATCTGGATAGAAAAAGGCATCGCCCTGGTGGTGGCGGGCTTCATCCCGTCGCCGCTCGGTGCGATTACGGAGTATGCCCCGACCGCGCCGGAGATCGCCATTACTGTCGGCGTCTACGCCGTTGGGTTCTTGGCTTTGACCGTGATGTACAAGATGGTATTGAGCGTCAGGGAACGGCTGGAAGTGGCAACCCCATTATTCCAGTCTGAAAGGAGATAACGATGGCAGATTCAGGTGGTAACGGGAAGACTCCCTTACTCGATGAACTCGAGAAGGGGCCTTGGCCGAGCTTTGTCACCCAGATCAAGGACACGGCCGAGGATAAAGACATGTGCAAGGACCTGCTGAGTTTGTTGGAGCGGTCCTACGAAGAAAGAAAGGGACACTGGAAACACGGTGGCATAGTGGGTGTGATGGGATACGGCGGAGGCGTGATCGGGCGCTACAACGATCTGCCTGACGAGTATCCCAATATCGCCCATTTCCACACGATTCGTGTCAACATGCCGAGTGGGTGGTTCTACACGTCGGACGCGCTGAGAACCATCTGCGATATCTGGGAACGGCACGGCTCCGGTCTCACCAACATGCATGGCTCTACTGGAGACATCATTCTGTTGGGGACCGTGACGGACGAGCTCGAGCCCGCGTTCAAGGAACTGACGGACGCCGGTTTCGACCTCGGCGGGTCGGGTTCCGACATGCGAACCCCCAGCTGCTGTGTCGGGCCGGCACGGTGTGAGTGGGCCTGCTACGACACGCTCAACATAACCAACGACCTCACCCAGCACTTCCAGGACGAGCTTCACCGTCCGGCGTTCCCGTACAAATTCAAGATCAAATGTGCGGGATGCCCGAACGACTGCGTTGCCTCCGTGGCGCGCGCGGACATGTCGATTATCGGAACGTGGCGGGACGACATTCAGGTCGATCAAGCGGAAGTCAAGGCAGCCGCGGCAGCGGGGCTAGACATCCAGAAGGACGTCTGCGCCAACTGCCCGACCAAGTGCATCGAGTGGGACGGCGAGGAACTGGCCATCGACGATACGAACTGTGTGAAGTGCATGCACTGCATCAACGCGATGCCCAAAGCCCTGAGGCCGGGGAATGACCGCGGGGCCACGATCATGCTGGGCGCCAAGGCCCCGATCGTAGAAGGTGCGCTGTTGTCCTCCGTTTTAGTCCCATTCATGAAGCTGGAGCCGCCGTACGAGGAATTGAAGGACCTCATCGAGCGGATCTGGGACTTCTGGGGTGAGCACGGGAAGAATCGAGAGCGTGTTGGCGAGCTGATGCAGCGGGTGGGCCTCGGCAACTTCCTCGAGGCCATCGAGGTGGAGCCTGTACCGCAGATGATCGCACACCCGAGAGAGAATCCTTACGTCTTTTATGAGGACTATTACGAGGAAGGCGAAGAGGAAGAGGAAGAGCAGTAGGGTGACCGGACTACGAGACAATAGCTAATTGCGGGAGATATTCGATGACAACGGTAACAGAGCGAAAGACGGACATCGGGCCTCCGCACTATGAGAAGATGCTGCCCCCCGTCATCAAGGCAAACTACGGGAAGTGGCGGTACCACGAGCTGGTGAAACCCGGCGTCATGGTGCATGTCGGAGAGTCCGGCGACAAACTCTTCACGGTACGGGCGGGATCACCGCGGCTGCTGGGTGTTAGGCGGATCCGCCAGTTCGCCGACCTGGCGGACAAGTACTGTGACGGCTATCTGCGGTTTACCAGCCGCAACAATGTGGAGTTTCTCCTCACGGACGATGCCAAGATTGACCCGCTCATCGCGGATCTGAAGGTGTTGGGTCACCCGGTGGGTGGCATCGGCAACGCAATCTCCAACATCGTTCACACGCAGGGGTGGGTACACTGCCACTCCGCGGCTACGGATGCGTCAGGCATCGTGAAGGCCGTCATGGACGACTTGTTCGAATATTTTGCCGAGACGGAGGTGCCAGGCAAGTTGCGTATTGCTCTGGCCTGTTGCCTCAACATGTGCGGAGCGGTCCACTGTTCGGACATCGCGATATTGGGCATCCACCGCAGGCCCCCAAAGGTGGAAGGCGGCCTCAACAAGGTCTGTGAGATTCCCAACGTGGTCGCGTCGTGCCCGACAGCAGCGATTCGACCGACCCAGGTTGATGGGCAGCCGTCCGTGGAGATTGACGAGGAGGGGTGCATGTTCTGCGCCAATTGCTTCTCGGTGTGCCCGGCGCTGCCGATGGCGGATCCGCTGAACGACGGTGTGTCCATATGGGTCGGTGGGAAAGTGTCGAACGCCCGGTCGGAGCCACGATTCTCGAAGTTGGCGATTCCCTATATCGAGAACAACCCGCCTCGGTGGCCGGAGGTAGTAGAATCCGTTCGGAATATCGTCGAGATATGGATCAAGAACGCGCGCAAGTTCGAACGGATGGGCGAGTTTATCGATCGCATCGGCTGGCCGCGTTTCTTCGAGATGACGGGAATCGAGTTCACGAAGGAACACATTGACGACTTCAAGTATGCGGGCTTGACATACAAGCGGTCCGCGCAGCTCAGACATTAGGAGGTGGACCATGGCCGTTTCCACCACGGAAGTCGCAGACGCGATGTACGACCTGGTCAAGGAGTATCAGGGCAAGAAGAAGTTCAAGGCCGGCGACTTGACCAAAGCAATGATCCAGAAGTTCGGTGAAACCGAGTGCGACAAGAAGCTCTGTAAGGCCGCGATTCGGATACTGATGGATTCTGGACGATGCGTGTACACGTATTTCGGCGGTAGCTACATCGAGATCCCACGCAAGGAAGGGGCCGCCGAGGGCGCGAGCACCGCCTAGGACGGCACCGAGAGGATACCACGTGGGGGATAGAGCTTCCGGAGAGGGACTTCGGAGGACGCTCAGACACGGCAGTAGGCTAACGACATGTCGCGTGAGGTGACTTGTGCCTGTGAAGAAGATAAAGAAGAAGAGGAAGAAGAAGTTCGGTACGCGAAGCTTCTCGGGTGGTGGGGGGCGCGAGCTGTCACCCCTGCGGCCGAAACACGTGGAGAAGAGGCCGCCGTGCCGGGATACGTGTCCCAGCGGCAATCGGATTCGTGAATTCCTGACTACCATCGCACAGGCCGAGCGGCTGGACAAGACGCCGGACCAGGCGTTCCGGGAGGCATGGGAGATCTACACGGATACCAGCCCGTTTCCCGCGGTGTGTGGACGCGTATGTCCCGCTCCGTGCGAGAGCGAGTGCAATCGGAAGGAGCTCGAGGGCGCCGTCAACATCAACAAGGTCGAGCGGGCCATCGGTGATTTCGGGATCGAGAATGGCCTCAAGCTGAAGAAACTCAGTGAGGAGGCGCGGTCGGAGAAGATCGCCGTGGTGGGCGGCGGCCCCAGCGGGCTCTCCTGTGCGTACCAGATGGCACGGCGGGGCTACGGTGTCACGGTTTTCGAGGCGGCGGCAAAGGCCGGCGGCATGCTGCGTTGGGGAATTCCCGGCTATCGCCTCCCCGAGTCGGTGCTCGACGCCGAGATCCAAAACATCCTTGATGTGGGCGTGGAGCTCAAGTGCGACATGAAGATCGGCGTCGATGTGAGCCTGGAAGAGTTGCGCCAGTCCCACGACGCAGTCTACGTCGCCCTCGGTGCTCAGCAGGGGGTGGTGCTGGGTGTGAAGGGCGAGGAGGCCCCCAACGTGTTCTCCGGCGTCGACTTCCTCAACCGATTCCACCATGGCGAAAAGCTCGATCTCGGCAAGGACGTGGTCGTGATCGTGGTCGGTGGAGGGGACACGGCCATCGACGCCGCCCGGATCTGTAAACGCCTCGGTGCCAACGTCACCATCCTCTATCGCCGGACCGTCAAGGAGATGCCGGCCATCGCCGGAAGAGATCGAGGAAGCGATCAATGAAGGCATCAAGATCGAGTTCCTCGCTGCACCAGTTGGCTTCAAGAAGGAGGGCAATCTCGTGACCGCCATGCGGTGTATCCGCATGGAGCTGGGCGAGCCGGACGCGTCCGGGCGACGTCGCCCGGTTCCCATCGAGGGCTCGGAATTCGAGATTCCCGCGAGCGCGATCATCTCCGCCATCAGCCAGGAGCCCAACTTCACCGGTTTCGAGTCGTTGATCGAGGGCAAGGACTGGATTCGCGTCGATGAAGAGGGGGCGACCAAGCTCGAAGGAGTGTGGGCCGGTGGTGATGTCACGCAACTCGATCTGGTGACCACGGCGGTCGGCCAGGGCCGCCGAGCTGCGGAGTCCATCGAGCGGAAGTTTGTGGGCCAGTCTGCCGCAGCCAACGGCATGGCGGTCATCCGAAACGATGGGATGCTTCTGGATCACTATCAGCAGGCGGACCGGGGCCAACCGATTGCCGTTGAGCCCTCAGAGCGCATGGGTGACCTGAACCTGGAGGTCAACCTCGGGTTCACGAGGGACCAAGCCATCCAGGAAGCCGAACGCTGCATGAGCTGCGGCTACTGCTTCGACTGCGAGAAGTGTTGGCTGTACTGCCAGGATTCCGCGATAGACAAGCCCCTGGAGAAGGGTCTGCTTTACCCCTTCAAGATGCAGAATTGCACGGGCTGCAAGAAGTGTGCGGAAATTTGCCCGTGCGGATTCATTGACATGATGTGACGCCATGAATATCCCCCGGATTCTCATCGCTGGCGTCTGCGGAGGAAGCGGTAAGACGCTCCTCTCCGTCGGACTGTCGGCGGTGTGGCGTCAGCGGGGCTACTCGGTGGTGCCCTTCAAGAAGGGACCCGACTACATAGATGCGGCCTGGCTGTCGCAGGCGGCGGACAACCCTTGCCGCAACCTCGACCTCTTCCTCATGTCCCCACCGACTGTTGTACGATCCTTCGTCAGCGCCGCGAACGGAGCCGATGTGGCCGTCCTCGAGGGGAACCGTGGCTTGTTCGACGGTATGGACGCTCGCGGTACGTACAGTACGGCCGAACTGGCGAAACTGCTGCACGTGCCGGTCGTGCTCGCCGTGGATTGCACCAAGGCGACGCGCACGATTGCCGCGGTTGTCCTCGGGTGCCAACGGCTTGATGAACAAGTCCAGATACGTGCTGTGGTGCTCAATCGGACGGGTGGCCCCCGGCACGAGTTGGTGTTACGGGAGGCCATTGAGCGCCACTGCGGCGTGCCTGTCCTGGGGGCGGTCCCGCGACTTCTCCAGTCCCTTTTTCCCGAAAGGCACCTTGGTCTCGTGCCGCCTCAGGAGCACGACCGCGTGACTCAGGCGATTCACCAGGCTGCCGGCGTGGTGGAGGATCACCTGGATGTGGAGGTTCTGTGGGAATTGGCGCGTCAGGCTCCGGTGCTGAGCACGTTCGGCGAGGAACTCATCACCGACAGCCCGACCAAACCGATCGTGGCTCGGATCGGCGTGTTCCGGGATCCGGCGTTTCAGTTCTACTACCCGGAGAACCTGGAGGCATTGACGCGAGAGGGGGGGAGCGTGATCGACATATCCCCGCTGCGAGACCCAGGACTGCCGGACGTGGACGCGCTGTACATCGGGGGAGGGTTCCCGGAGACTCTGGCCTCCGGCCTGGCGGACAACAGGTCGTTTCGTGATTCGTTGCGGAGAGCGATCGAAGCGGGCCTGCCGGTCTACGCCGAATGCGGTGGAGCCGTCTACCTGGGGGAGCAGCTCCAGGTCGATCACACGCAGTATCCCATGGTGGGCGCCCTCCCCGTCGTCTTTGCCCTCCAGGCCAAGCCCTGTGGTCACGGCTACACCGCCCTCGACGTGGTGGGGGATAACCCGTTCTTTGCTGTGGGCGAGTCGATCCGCGGTCACGAGTTCCATTACACGTGTATCCAGCCTCCCTCCGCCGGGGACCTGTCCTTTGCGTTCCATGTGCGCCGGGGGTATGGTTTCGACGGGCGACATGACGGCCTGTGCCGGTACAACGTGCTGGCGTCATACACCCACGTGCACGCGCAGGGGACGGAGACCTGGGCACCCTCCCTGATCCGTGCCGCCGTGCGATTCAAGAGCCAGCCGAGCCACGCCGGCCTTTGAGAAGATGGAGGCCACCAAGGTGGAAAAGTTGCGGTTCCTGCCGGTGGGTTTGGCTGTCCGGGACAAGCGCTGCTTGATCGTCGGTGGGGGAGAGGTAGGGGCCAGGAAGGCGCAAACACTGGTGGGGGCCGATGCCACCGTTACGGTCGTCTCGCCGACTGTGTCCGAAGGTCTGATTCAGCTGATCGAGGACGGCCGGGTCCGGTGGCTGAAGGAATCCTTTCGAGAGGAGCACCTCGACGGCGCGTTCCTCGTGATTGCCGCCACGAATGACGAGGGGATCAATGCCGTGGTGGCCAGGAAGGCCAGCCGGCGCGGCGCGTTGGTCTGCGATGCGTCGTCGGCTGCACGTTCAGAAGTGATATTCGGAGCATTGCTCGAGGATGAGGGGGTCACCGTGGCCGTCTTTTCGGACGGCCAGGATCCGGCGGCGGCGCGACGGACGCGCGACGAGGTCAGGGATTTGATCGCTCGCGGTCGCCCAGGAGCTCCACGATCCTGACCATCACATTCGACGATGCGTTGTTGAGCCGTCACAGTAGGTCGCAAATTACGGTGGCATCTAGGTTTATGGCTCCGTGGCCTGGTGATTAGGGAGGTGGTTCGGTGACAGGTCAGTCTCTGGTCAGCTACTCTCGGGTCCTCGAGATTGTGGGTGACATCGTCAAGGTGTCCGTTCAGGAAACACCCACGGGCGAAGCCCCGAGCGTGCGCCTGGGAGATCTGGGCATGGTGAGGGCGGAAACGGGACACTCGTCCCTGGCCCAGGTCATTCAGATCGACCAGAACCGTATCTCGCTGCAGGTATTTTCGGGAACCAAGGGCATGTCGACGAAAGCCACGACGCGGTTCTTGGGACATCCCATGCAGGTCATCTACTCCCAGAACATCCTTGGCCGAGTATTTCGCGGCACGGGCGAGCCCATCGACGGTGGACCCGATTTGTCCCTGGATCCGCACCTGGAGATCGATGGGCCATCGGTCAACCCCATGCGTCGGGTGCTGGCGTCGAAGCTCATCCGCACCGACGTTCCGATGATCGATGTATTCAACAGTTTGGTGGAGAGCCAGAAGATTCCCATCTTCTCGGTGGCGGGCGAGCCGTTCAATCCGTTCCTCGCGCGCGTGGGGATCCAAGCCGATGCCGACGTCGTGGTGTTCGGAGGGCTGGGCTTGATCTTCGACGATTACCACTTTTTCCGTACGACGTTTGAGAACGCGGGCGTATTCCCGCGGACGGTGATGTTCGTCAATCAGGCCTCAGATCCGATCGTGGAACGGGTCCTGGTTCCGGACATGGCGCTGGCTGTCGCCCAGCAGTTCGCCGTCGAAGAAGGCAAGCGGGTGCTCGTCCTGCTGACGGACATGACGGCCTACGCCGATGCGCTCAAGGAGATCGGCATCTCGATGGAGCAGGTCCCGTCGAACAGAGGCTACATGGGGGACCTCTACTCGCAACTCGCCCGCCGGTACGAGCGGGCCTGCGATTTCCGAGGCGCGGGTTCGGTGACCGTGCTGACGGTCACCACGATGCCCGGCGACGATGTGACCCACCCGGTGCCGGACAACACGGGATACATCACCGAAGGCCAGTACTATATGCACGACGGGGTGTTGGATCCGTTCGGCTCGCTGTCCCGACTGAAGCAGCACGTCATCGGCAAGGCGACCCGGGAGGACCACGCCCAGATCATGAATACCATGATTCGCTTCTACGCGGGCGCACGCGATGCGGAGCAGAAACAGACCATGGCATTTGAACTGTCACCGTTCGATCACAAACTCCTGAAATTCGGCCGGCTATTCCGCAAACGGTTCATGAAGATCGAGGTATCCCAACCGCTCGAAGAAGCGCTGGATCTCTGCTGGCAGACGCTTGCCGAGTGCTTCGAAGCCCACGAACTCCTGATGAAGCAAACGCTCGTCGAGAAGTATTTTCCACAAGAGATGATGACCGTTGGCACGTCTGGCACTCAATAAGGCGTCGCTCAGCCGGCAGACCCAACAGCTCAAGACCTACGAGCGGTTTCTGCCATCCTTGGACCTCAAGCGCAAGCAGCTCCTCATGGAGCGCGCGAAGGCTGCTGCGGCCCTGGCCCGCACCGAGGAGGCACTCCGCCCCATCGACACCCTCATTGCAGAACAACTCCCAATGGTCTCCAATGGCAAGGTTGATCTCAGGGATCTGGTTCGCGTGGAACGCCTTTCCCTCGGTGACGAGAACGTTGTGGGCACCCATCTCCCCACCCTCGAGTCGCTGGAGCTGGTGGTACGAGAGTATGGCTTCTTGGGCCGGCCCCACTGGGTGGACCGTGTGGTCCGCCTGTTGCGAGAGGCCTTGGAGCTGCAGATCAAGGTGCAGATCGAAAGGGAACGCCTCGGGCTACTGGAGGTGGCGGTTCGACGGATTACGCAGCGTGTGAATCTGTTTGAGAAGGTGTTGGTCCCACGCACTCGTGAAAGCATCCGGAGAATTCGGATTTACCTTTCGGATAGCGAGCGGGCGGCGGTAGTGCGGGCGAAGATTGCCAAGAGGAAGCAACAGCAGGCGTGGCCCGTCTCGGAGGCGTCGAGATGAGCATCGCCCCGCTGAAGCGGCTCACGCTGTACGGTGTCTTCGATCAGAAGGACGCGGTGCTCGAGGGGCTGCAGAAGTTGGGGTGTCTCCACCTGATCGGTCTGCGCCGATCGACCGCCCAGCACGAAGAGATGCCGTCGGCCCAGCCGAAGGAAACGTACGACGCTCTGCGTTACCTCATCAACAGTCCGGTGGAGCGGCGGCGCCGCGCGGTGTCCGAATCCGAGGATTTCGACCTCGAGTCAATCGTGGAGAAGGCGCTGTGGAACCGGCTGCGATTGCGGACGGTCCGCGACCAACTGGACGAGCTGCGTCAGGAGCTCCGAGAATTGGAGCCGTGGGGGGATTTCAAGCTCCCACCTCCCGAGGAGTTGGCCGGCTTGCGCCTCTGGTTCTACGTGATGCGCCCGCACGAGCTCAAGGAGCTCGCGCACAGTGGTCAGACCTGGCAGCTCGTGCACCGAGACCACCGTCACGCCTACGTGGTGGTCATCGCCGAGAACGAACCGCCGCCGGCGTCGATGCCGGGGCATCGAGTGAACATCGGCCGACACTCTCGTTCGGAACTGCTCCGCCGGGAGGAGATTGCCGTCGACGAGGAGAAGAATGTCTTGGCGGAGCGGTGGGGTCTCACGCGGTGGATCGCCTTGCTGCGGAGAGATCTGACGAGGGCCGAGAACCGGGCCGCTCTGGAATATGCGGCGACCCAGACGATCGATTCTGCGGAGCTGTTCGCCGTCCAGGGCTGGGTACCGAGGGAGCGTTGTGACGAGGTGTCGCAGTTCGCCAAGCGTGGGGGGCTCGCTTGTACGTTTGAGGATTCGGGCCCCAGCGAGTCGCCGCCCGTGCTTCTCGAAAACCAAGAGAGCGTGGCAGCGGGCGAGGATCTGGTATCGTTCTTCCAACTCCCGGGCTACCGCGACTGGGATCCGTCGGGCGTGGTGTTCGTGTCCTTCGCCCTGTTCTTTGCCATGATCCTGTCCGACGCAGGATACGCGGCTGTGCTCGGGCTGGGACTCGCGTTCCTGTGGGAGCGGATGAACAAGAGCCCGCTGGGGAGACGGCTGCGCCGGTTGGGAGTGGTCGTCGTGGCGGCGTCGGTAGTGTACGGGGTCTTGGTTGGAAGCTACTTCGGATGGGCGCCGGCCAACTCCTTCCTCGCGACGGTCAAGCTGCTCGACATCAATGACTTCGACAGCATGATGCGGCTAGCCATCGTAGTGGGTGTGGCCCACGTCGTCTTGGCCAATGCCATGGTCGCGTGGAAACGTCGCCGGTCCCCCGTGGCCCTCGCGTCGGTTGGCTGGGTCGCCGCCATTGCCGGAGGCCTGGCGCTGCTGCTCGGCGGAGATCTGCAGGCCGTAGGCCCTTGGGTGGTGGTGGTGGCCGGTGGGCTTGCCGTATTGCTGTTCAGTAGCGAGCGCAACCTCAGGACGCCGATGGATGCGCTGTGGCGTATCCTCGAGGGCCTGATGGCACTGACGGGAGTCACGTCCGCTTTTGGTGACGTGTTGAGCTATCTGCGTCTCTTCGCTTTGGGACTCTCGAGCGCATCGCTCGCCATCACGTTCAACGGCCTGGCCGGCCAGGCGATCGACAGTGTCCCGGGTATCGGGTGGATCTTCGGACTCGGAATTCTCATGCTGGGGCACATGCTGAATCTCATACTCGCGGTCATGAGCGGAGTGGTACACGGTATGCGGTTGAACCTGATCGAGTTCTACAAGTGGGGTATCAACGGCGAAGGCAGTCCGTTCCGTGCCTTTAGAATAAAGGAGACGATAACGTGGACACATTGATCCTCCTGCTGGGATGGGCAGGGATCTTCAGTCCCCTCGCGCTGGGAGCGGTGGGCAGCGTGTTGGGGAGCATGGTGGCCGGGCAAGCGGCCTGCGGGGCGTTACTCGAAGTGGACAGCGGGTACGGGCGGTATATCGGACTCACCGCATTACCGTCTTCGCAAACGATCTACGGCATTGTGGTGATGTTCGCCCTGAACCGGACGGTGACGGTAGAGAACGCGCCGGGGTTGGCGGCGATCGGCATCCTGACCGGGATCGGCTTGATGTTTTCAGCGAGCAGTCAAGGCAAGGCGCTTGCGTCGGCCATCGGCGCCTCTAAGGCCAAACCCGAAGTGTTCGGGTTGTCCGTAGCACCGGCCGCGATCGTCGAGGGCTTCGCCGTCTTCGTCTTCGTCTTTGCACTCGTACTTGCCGGCGGCCTCGCCGGATAACACGACAGAGGATTCGCATGAACGACACCGAGGGTTCAGTTGGGTCAGGAAAGACCGACGGCGTCACATCGTCTGGGGTTGAGGTGTTGCTCGATCGGTTGCGGCAGCAGGGTGTGGAGGCGGGCCGCGCGGCCCAAGTGGAGATCGTGGCCGAGGCAGAAAACGAGGCGGAACGTATTGCCAAGGAAGCACGTGAAAAAGCTGCTGCCATAGTGGAAGAAGCGGTGGAGAACGCGGAGCGGCTCCGCGCCTCAGGGGAGGACGCTTTGCGGATTGCCATGCGCGATACCGTTCTGCGCATGCGGGAGACTCTGCGCCAGCGGCTCGAGGGCCAGGTGAGGCGCCTGGCGGCAAAGCAGCTCGTGGACGAGGACTTCTTGCGGCAGCTGATCGTGGAAGTCGCTCGGCGTAGCGGAAAGGACGCCGGGGCCGGAGAGGCGGAAAACATCGAAGTGTTGCTGCCCACCGAAGTGATCGGCCTGGAGGAGTTACAGCGACGACCGGAAGAGCTCGAGAGCAGGCTCAGCCAATTTGCTAAAGAGATCGCGAGTGCGACGTGGCGTGAGGGCGTGTCGATCGGCACGTTGGAACCGGGATCGAACGGCATTCGCATCAGGCTGAAGGACGAGGAGCTACAGATCGATCTGACGGACCAAGCCATCGCCAATCTGTTGCTGAAACACTTGCAGCCGCGGTTCCGCGCAGTCATGGAAGGCCTCGTGTGGTGAAGTAAGATGCCCAGACCGGCTCGATATTACATGCTGATGGCCAGCCTGCCGCCGCTGCCGGCGTTGTTCACCAGCGACGATCCTCCCATTTCCCGGCTCCGGTTGGATCGACGGCTGGAAATGCTCGAGCCGGTCGATCGTGCGGAGTTGGCGGATATCGAGGTGTTGATGCGGTGGGATCTGTTGCCGCTCGACATGACGGACCGAGAGATCCTGGAGCGGGCGAACGAGGTCTTTCCCCGGATCCGGAGCCACGCCTTGCGCGATGTGGCCATTTGGCGCCTGGAGCTGCGCACCATCGTGGCGGCATTACGGCGTCGCGCCCTCGGGAAGCCAGCGCCGACGTCAGAAGAAGATTGGGGTTATGGGCGTTGGGTGCGGCATATCGAGCGGAACTGGGCGGTGCCGGATTTCGGCATCGGCTCGGTGCTCCCGTGGCTTCCCGAGTTCAGTCGTCTGATTGACGAGGGGGACAGTCTCGGGTTCGAACGCACGTTGTTGGGAGTGGCGTGGACCTACATGTCGCGAGCCGCCCATGGCCACTTCTTCAGCTTTGAAGCCGTTGCGCTCTACGTGTTGCGTTGGGACGTCATCGCGCGCTGGACCGGCTACGATGGCCAGCGTGCCCGGGAACGGTTCAATCGGCTGGTGGTTGAGGGGCTGGGAGATTATCGAGAACTGTTTGCGGCGGACGCATCGGAGGGAGAGTATCTGCGTGTATGACGGAGTCGTACCGCGGGGAGACACATAAATGACAGACGCATCTGCATCCCGTGCGACAGCACGGGTTATCGAAGTGCAACAGGGGCTAGTGACCATCGAGTCCTGCGACAACGACGTGGATACCGTGCCGCTCGTGAAGAACGAAGTGGTGCTGGTGTGTCCCGCCGGCACCCAGGAGAAGTTGAAGGCCGAGGTGCTCCGGGTCCGTGGCCGCACCGCGGAGGCGCAGGTGTTCGAGGAAACCCGCGGCCTGGCGTTCGGCGATCCAGTGGAGCAGACGGGTAAGATGCTGTCGGTCACCCTCGGTCCGGGCCTTCTCGGTCAGGTGTACGACGGACTCCAGAACCCGTTGGAGTCCATCGCGGAAGAGCACGGGTTTTTCTTGGCGCGCGGCGTAGCCGTTGACCCTCTAGACATGCGTGCGAAGTGGCAGTTCACGCCGGTGGCGCAGGTCGGTCAGGCGGTCCATGCAGGGGACGTTCTGGGAACCGTGCAAGAGGGACGATTCGATCACATGATCATGGTACCCCTCGACGCACTTGATGCAATGGAGGTGAGTTGGATTCAGGGAGGTGCCTTCACGGTCGATACTCCGATCGCGCGCCTCCAGGACGAGTTCGGGCGCGAGCGTTCCATCACCATGATGCAGCAATGGCCGGTGCGAAAGCCGCTGTCGGAGAATCTGCAGCGACAGGGGCGTTCGGAGCGTCTCTATCCCTCCGAACCAATGGTCACCACGCAACGCCTAATCGATACGTTCTTTCCCATCGCCCGAGGGGGCACCGCGTGCATCCCGGGGCCATTCGGCGCGGGGAAGACGGTGCTGCAGCATCTGATTTCGCGTTACTCGTCGGTCGACGTCGTGATAGTAGTGGCGTGTGGCGAGCGGGCCGGCGAGGTGGTAGAGACCATAACGGAGTTCCCCGAGTTGGTGGATCCCGAGTCCGGGGGTTCATTGATGGACCGGACCATCATTATCTGCAATACGTCGTCGATGCCGGTGGCCGCCCGTGAGGCGTCCATATACACCGGCATCACCCTCGGGGAGTACTACCGGCAGATGGGATACGACACGCTCCTCCTGGCCGACTCGACCTCGCGATGGGCCCAGGCGATGCGCGAGACCTCTGGAAGGATGGAGGAGATCCCGGGCGAAGAGGCATTCCCGGCCTACTTGGATTCCTCGATCAGGGCTGTGTACGAGCGGGCGGGGGTGATTCAAACGGGCGACGGCCGGACAGGGAGCCTGACGATGATCGGGACGGTGTCGCCGGCGGGGGGCAATTTCGAGGAGCCTGTCACACAATCGACACTCGGCACGGTCAAGACGTTTCTGGGGTTGAGTGCAGATCGGGCGCACAAACGTTTTTACCCCGCCGTGGATCCACTGCTGTCCTGGTCACGCTACCTCGATCAGCTCAGAGCCTGGTATGAGGGGGAGCTCTCCTATGGGTGGACGGATCGGGTCAATGAGGTGATCGAGTTGCTCAAGCGGGGCGACGGCATCCACCAGATGATGCAGGTGACGGGAGAGGAAGGGGTGACGACGGAGGATTTCGTCACGTATCAAAAGGCCGTGCTCGTCGACATGGTCTATCTACAGCAGGATGCGTTCGACGATGTCGACGCCACGACACCCTTGGAACGACAGAAGGAGACGTTCGATCTGTTGTACGATCTCGTGAGTCGCGACTACCGGTTGAACGACAAGGAGCAGGCTCGCGAGTACTTCACACGTTTGACCGGGTTGTTCAAGAATCTCAACTACGCCGCCACAGGTTCAACGGATTACGCCGACTACCTCACGCAGATCGGAGACCTGGCCGACTCCGTGATCGCGCCGCCGGGGCGGGACGGGGCAGCCACGTCCGAGTAGGGCTCGCCCGGGTCTCCCCGGCGCCGCCTATTCCCAGCGCAGGGCCTCCAAGGGATCCACTGCCGCGGCCCGTCGTGCGGGGATGTAACACGCCAGGAGTGACACCACGGCGACGCTGGCTGCTCCTGCGGCGTACGTCACCGGATCGGCCGGCCTCACCCCGAAGAGCAGCGCCGACATCACGCGGGTGAGTCCCACGGCGGCGGCGAGTCCAATGATCACTCCCCCTGCACCGATCGCCGCCCCATGGCGAAGCACCATGCGGCGAACATCACTCTGTTGCGCCCCCAATGCCATGCGCACGCCGATCTCCTTGGTGCGTTGGGCCACGATATACGAGATCACCCCGTAGATGCCCACGGTTCCCAAGAACACCGCCACCGTCGCCGCGATACCGAGCATGACAAGGGTGAACGACGTGCGGGACAGGGACCCCGCCACGAGGTCATCCAGGGTTCGTACGTTCGCCAGCGGCAAGTTGGGATTGACCGACCAGACGGCCTGGCGGACCTCGGGGAGCAGACTAGACGGATTCGGGCGTGCAGTGCGAATCACGTACGACATGGAGCGCCGAACCCACAGGTCAAAACCTGCAAAGTTCTCGACGGCCATGGGCCAGTACATCACGGAAGGAGCGTCCTCGTCCACGCCACGGTCGTGGACGTTGCCCACCACCCCCACGATCTCGCGCCACGCGTCTGTGGCGTTGTGGCGGATGCGCTTCCCCAGGGCCAGCGCCGGGTTCCCCCAGTACTCCCGGGCGAAGTTCTCCGTCACCACGCCGACGGGCCGTCGCTGATAGATGTCGTCCCAGGTGATCGAGCGCCCAGCCAGAAGAGGAATCTCCATGGCGGCGAAGTA
This sequence comes from Gemmatimonadota bacterium, assembly GCA_039588255.1. Classification (GTDB taxonomy): domain Bacteria; phylum Gemmatimonadota; class Gemmatimonadetes; order Gemmatimonadales; family GWC2-71-9; genus B3T1B10. The sequence continues at coordinate 37,396 of JBDHAF010000035.1, forward strand.
GTCGCCGGCGATGGCCTTGTAGTAACGGACCGGCATCGCCTGGCTGCCATCAATCGGAAAGTCCTCCACCTGTATCGAGTTGGTGTTCGTGGCGCCCTCCATGGGGAGGCCGGAGGCCGCACCAACGGAAGTAACCCCGGGGACCTCCGCAAGTCGCCGCAGAATCTGTTCGGTGATGGGTACGGCGCCTTCCTGGCCACGGAGGATCTCCCTTCTGGGAATCGCGAGGCGCAGCGTGAGGACCTCCTGGGGCCGGTCGAAGCCGGGATCCACCGACTTGAGTGCCCGGAAGCTGCGGATCATGAGCCCCGATCCGATGAGGAGCACCAACGCCAAGGCGAGTTGGGTGACGGCGAGAGCGGTTCGCAGGCGATGCGTTTGTCTGCCAACGCTCGAACCCCGCCCCCCCTCCTTCAGCGCCGTCACGACATTCGGGTTGCCGTAGTGGAGCACTGGAAAGAGACCGAACACGAGGCCGGCGAAGAGGGACACACCCACCGTGAAAAGCAACACCGCGGGGTCGATGGTGATTTCGTCTAGCCGCGGGAGGTTGGCCGGTGCCAGGTGGACCAACAACCGGACGCCGACCTGGGCGAGACCCAACCCGGCGACGCCGGCAAACAGTCCGAGCACAACGCTCTCCGCGAGAAATTGCCGGGCGATGCGACCACGGGATGCCCCCATTGCGGTGCGCACGGCGATCTCACGTTGGCGGGCCTCGGCGCGCACGAAGAAGAGGTTTGCCACGTTTGCGCACGCGATGAGCAGAACCAGGCCGAACATTCCGAACAACACCCACAGCACGGTTCCAACGTCGCCCACGACGTCGGCCTTGAGCGGATGCACGTCGGGGCCAAAGCGCCACTCGTCCAGGTCGGCGGCGGTGGCCCACGGAAATTCCGCCGTGAGGGGGATCATGCGCGCGACATCTCGATTCGCTTCGTCGAGAGAAACGCCGGGCCGCAGACGGGCAATCCCCTGGTAATCGAAGGAACGAATCGAGCCAGCGTCGGCTGGAATGTAATTCGGCAGATAGAGGGACGGCTCGTAATGAAGAAACCGGAAATCCTCCGGCATGACGCCGACGATCTCCCAGGACACGAGGTTGAGCTGCACCGTCCGACCAATGACCGCCGCGTCTCCTCCGAATCGGCGCTGCCAATAGCCGTGGCTGAGAATGACCCCGCCGGGGACATCAGCCATCGTTGCGGTGGCGAAGCCGTGACCGATGCTCGGTTGGACCCGGAGAGCCGATAACACGTCTTCGGTGATCCACACCGCATCCACCAGCTCCGGGTCGCCCGAGCCGGTCACCGAGACCCGGCTGCGGCTCCATGCCCCAAAAGCCTCGAACACCCGATTCTCGTCGCGATAAGTCAGGTACGTGGCCGGTGCTTGCGGCAGACGCGAGTAGCCGAGGCCCGGTGCCGTGTGAGCTACGGCCACGAGATCCTCAGGACGGTCATAGGGAAGCGGCCGGAGCAGCACTCCGTTTACCACGGTAAAGATGGCGCTGTTGGCGCCGATGCCGAGGCAGAGCGTCAGCATGGCGACCACTGCAAATATCGGGTTCTTGGCGAACGTGCGGAGGGCAAACCGCACATCGGTGAGAGCGGCCTCGGCGATACGTGCCGAGGATTTGCGCGGCTGTGGCGTGGTGGTGTGCCGGGTCCGGCGTAATGCGCCGATGTGCTCCTTCGACGCGTTGACCAACACCTCGCCGACGGCGGCGAGGCATGAAGCGGCGACGGCAGACCGGCCGTGGCGTCGCCGGGCGGAGCCACATCGGTCCTCGAAGACCTCCGTCATTTGCGTTCCGTACTGCCGCCGGAAGCTGACGGGATACGCCCGGAGCAGGAGAGCGTACCATGCGACGGCGACGGCCACCGAGGGCGAGGAAGTGTGGTGGGCCATGGGGATTACGCGCGCCGCAGGAGTTTCTTGGACCGGGCGGCCGCCACCTGGGCCGCGAGCCGCCGCGCTTCCGCCTCCGCCACCCGCTTGCCCAGCGGGGTGGGGGCGTAGTAGCGCCGCCGGGCGTCTTCCAGATCTGGAGCCTCCCGGGCAGGCAACTCCTCTAGGAGGCCGGCATCCACCAGGCGGCCGATGGCCCGGTAGAGCGTCCCGGGGTTGAGTCGCATGGCCCCTTCGGTGGCGTCTTCGATGTCCTGCATGATGGCGTATCCGTGGCGTTCCTCCTCGGCCACGGCCAGGAGGATCTCGAAGGCCACCGGCGTGAGGGGGAGGTACTGGTCGATGTCCACGGTTGAACGAGTCTTGGCCACGGTCTGCTCCCTATTTGCCTGAGGCATGTATGCTTTAGGCATATAGTACGAAGCAGGGGCGGGTTTGTTTCAAGCCTCAGTGTCACGAGGGCCCACCGTGACGATTTTTTCACGATCAGTTCAGTCAGCGTTCATGAAATCGATGATAAGAAGCATACAATCAAAAATAGGACAAGAGAGATCCGACGGCTCTCAGTGATCTCAAAGGGCCAAGAAACCCCGGTGAGTTTGCTTCGTGAACCTGACCAAGGAAAGCGAATACGCCCTCAAAGGACTGGCCTTGCTGGCCAGGCACCCTCCTGGGGAGGTGGTGTCGCTGGCGGAAATCGCGGAAGTCCAGCAGCTCCCCAGCACCTTCTTGGCCAAGATATTCCAGAAGCTCGCCCGCCACGGTCTCCTCGAAGCGGAGCGGGGTCGCGGGAGCGGATACACGCTGCGCGAAGCCCCGGCCGGCATCCGAGTGCGGGACGTCCTGGAAGCCATCGAAGGCCCCCTGGCTTTGAAGCGATGCGTGCTGTGGGCCGGCACCTGCAGCGAGTCTGATCCGTGCCCGCTGCATCACCGGCTCAAGGAGTTCCGTTCTCAGGTCGATCGAGTGTTGGATGAAGTAACGCTCGCCGAATACGCGGAAGTGTCAATCCACGGGAAGTCCCCGACTTCGGATGACTCAGGAGTTACGTGATGAGATTTCTGTCACAGAGTGTGGGTCTCGCCGTCATGGCCGTATGCGCGGCGCCGCCGGGCCTGACGGCTCAGGCGTCCGGTCAGGCCGTCTTCGAACAGAAGTGCGCTGCGTGCCACAGTGCGGGGAGTGAACGCCTGATCGGACCGGGGCTCGAGGGTGTCATGGACCGGCGCGAACGGGCTTGGGTGAAGCGATTCATCATGCAGCCCGACCAGTTGCTCGACTCCAATGATCCCATCGCCGCCGAACTGCTCCAGGAATACCAGATCGTCATGCCGAACCTCGCCATAACGGATGCCGAGGCCGAGGCGCTCATGGCGTTCATGGAGGGTGGAGGTAGAGGCGCTGCGGCGCCTCGGGCTGCCGGGGCGGCCAGCGAAGAGCAGATCGTTCTGGGGCAGAACCTGTTCCAGGGAACCACCCGATTCACCAACGGGGGCGCGACGTGCAACTCGTGCCACGAGGTGACCAACGACGCGGTCATCGGAGGCGGGGTGCTGGCTGCGGAGCTGACCACGGTGTTCTCGCGCTTGGGTGGGCCGGGGGTTCGAGCGATTCTCGGAAGCCCCCCGTTCCCCGTGATGCAACGCGCCTACGCGGACAAGCCGCTTACCGATGAGGAGGTCGCGGCGCTGGTTGGTTTTCTAGAGCGAGCCGACGAGGAGCAGGCACTACACCAGCCAAGGGATTACGGCATCAAGCTCTTCGGCGCCGGGCTCTTGGGCGCGGCGATTCTCCTGGGCCTCTACACGGTGATGTGGCGTGGGAGAAAGAGGGGATCCGTGAACCAGTCGATTTACGACAGGCAGATCAAGTCCACCTGAATCCACGACTTGCAAAAAGCCAGGTACCGAAAATGGGTTGGATCAAAGACATCATCTCGCCGCAGACCAGGAAGTGGGAAGAGTTCTACCGCAACCGCTTCCAGCACGACAGCATCGTGCGCAGTACGCATGGAGTGAACTGCACTGGGGGTTGTTCCTGGCAGATCCACGTCAAGGACGGCATCGTAACATGGGAAACGCAGCAGTTGGATTACCCGCTGCTGGAAGACTCCCTGCCCCCCTACGAGCCCCGGGGATGTCAGCGCGGAATCTCCTTCTCCTGGTATCTGTACAGCCCTCTACGGATCAAATACCCGCTGATCCGAAGCGCCTTGCTCGATCTGTACAGGGAGCAGAAGCGTGCCACGGGGGACCCGATGAAGGCGTGGAAGGCCCTGCAGGCTAGTCCGGCCGCTCGCAAGAAGTACCAGCAGGCGCGCGGTAAGGGTGGATTCCGACGGGCGAGTTGGGACGAGGCCATGGAGATCATGGCCGTTGCCAACATCAATACCGCCGAGGAGTACGGACCTGACCGGGTGATTGGGTTCAGTCCCATCCCGGCGATGTCGATGATGAGCTACGCCGCCGGAGGACGTTTCCTCCAGCTATTCGGGGGCGTCAACCTCAGCTTCTACGACTGGTACTGCGACCTCCCCACGGCGTTCCCCGAAATCTGGGGAGAGCAGACCGACGTGGGCGAGAGCGCCGACTGGTACAACGCGAAGATGATCGCGGACATGGGGGCGTGTCTCAACATGACACGCACACCGGACTGTCACTTCTTCGCCGAGTCACGTCACAATGGCACAAAGGCCGTGGTGTTTTCCCCCGACTTCAGCCAGGTGTGCAAGTACGCCGACCAGTGGGTACCGCTCCATGCGGGAAGCGATGGCGCGTTCTGGATGGCGACGACCCACGTGATCCTCAAGGAGTTCCACCACGAGAAGCAGACCCCTTACTTCATCGACTACGTCAAGCAGTACACCGACAGCCCCTATCTGGTAAAGCTCGAGAAGGACGGAGACCACTACAAGCCGGGACGGCTGCTGCGTGCGTCGGAGATCTCCGAATACAAGGACCTTTCGAAGGGGGAGTGGAAGTTCCTCAACATCGACGCCAACACCGGCAAGCTGGTCGTCCCCAAGGGGAGCTCGGGATCTCGCTGGGACGAGAGCCAGGGCAACTGGAACCTGAAGGCCGAAAGTGCCGTCGATGACCATCCGTATGATCCGGTGCTCACCTTGCTCGGAAGGTCCGAAGAGGTCGCCCAGACGGCCTTCACCGAGTTTGGGCTCGACAACGAGGTACAACGTGGCGTGCCGGTGATGCGGGTCGAAACCGTCGACGGTCCCGTGACGGTCACGACGGTTTACGACCTGACCATGGCACAATATGGCGTCGATCGAGGCCTGCCCGGCGCATATCCGAAAGACTACGGTGACAAAGATGCGGCGTACACGCCGGCCTGGCAGGAGCTCTTTACCGGAGTAGCGTCCGACACGGTGATCCAGTTCGCCCGAGAGTGGGCCAACACGGCCGACGCCACGGGCGGGAAGTGCATGATCATCATCGGCGCGGGGATCAACCACTGGTACCACGCCAACTTGATGTACCGTGCCGGCGCAATGGCACTGATGCTCACCGGTTGTGTGGGCAAGAACGGCGGTGGCCTCAACCACTACGTCGGACAGGAGAAGCTCGCACCGATGGATTCCTGGGCGACGATTGCTTTCGGCAAGGATTGGCAATCGGCCATCCGTCTCCAGCAGGCGCCCATCTGGCACTACATCAACACCTGCCAGTACCGATACGACGGGCAGTTTTCCAGATACAATACGGTTCCCGACAACGAACTCACCCAGCAGCACACGGCCGACCAGATCTACAAATCGGTTCGCATGGGGTGGATGCCCTTCTATCCACAGTTCAAACAGAACACGCTGGAGTTGTGTCAGGAAGCGATCGACAACGGAGCTACCGACGACGATGGCATCAAAGAGTATGTACTAAACAAACTCAAGAGCAAGGATCTGCAGTACTCGGTGAGCGAGCCCGAAGCCGAGGAGAACTTCCCCCGCGTGTGGTACATCTGGCGTGGCAACGCCATCATGGGAAGCATGAAGGGGCACGAATACGCTCTGAAGCATTACCTCGGCACGCACTCGAACGCCATCGCGGAAGATTCCGAGAACCATACCAAGGAGGTGAAGTGGCACGAGTTCGCGCCTGTCGGGAAGATGGACCTCATCGTCGATCTGAACTTCCGGATGGACTCGTCGGCATTGTATTCCGACATCGTGCTTCCCGCCGCGTCGTGGTACGAAAAGGCGGACCTGAATAGCACAGACATGCACTCTTTCATCCACCCGCTCTCGGCCGCGATCCCGCCGGTGTGGGAGTCGAAGACGGATTGGAAGATCTTCCATGATTTGGCAAAGGCCACCAGCGAGGCCGCCGCCAAGTACTTCCCGGAACCGCAGAAGGACATCGTAGCGGCTCCCATCGCACACGACTCGGTCGGGGAGATATCCCAGCCGGTCATCAAAGATTGGTACAAAGGGGAGTGCGATGCGGTGCCGGGCAAGACCATGCACGGCCTGACCGTCGTAGACCGCGATTATGCGAAGCTGTACGACAAGTTTATCAGCCTCGGTGATCGCATCAAGACGACCGGTCTTGGAGCGCACGGAAACCACTACGAGTGCGGTGACGCGTATGACGAGATGGTGGCGTCCAATCACTTCCCAGTGGAGCGACGGAACGGCGATGTGTACCCCTCGTTGAAGGAGGACGAATGGGCCGCCGAGGCCGTGTTACACCTCTCGACGCTGACGAACGGCGTGCTCAACGTGCGCGCCTACCGGAATGCAGAAAAGAAGACCGGCCTCGATCTCGTCGATCTCGGAGCCGGCAGCGAAGACGTCCTGATCCGGTATGCAGACTTGCAGGCCCAGCCCCGGCGGTACAATACCTCCCCGCTGTGGTCGGGTGTGATGAAGGGCGGGAGGGCGTATGCCGCCTATACCTACAACATCGAGAAGCTGGTCCCATGGCGTACGTTGACTGGTCGACAGCACTTCTATCTCGACCACGAGATGTACCTGGCCTATGGGGAGAACCTTCCCACATACAAGCCATCGCCGAAACCCGAAGCCTACGGCGACCTCAAACAGACTCTCAAGGACGGCGACGCGCGGATTCTCAACTGCCTCACGCCCCACGGGAAGTGGCACATCCACTCCACGTACTGCGACAACCACCGGATGTTGACCCTCTCCCGCGGCTGCGAGCCGGTCTGGATGAGCGAGCAGGACGCCGCAGAACTCGATATTCAGGACAACGACTGGGTCGAGGTGTACAACGACCACGGCGTGTATTGCGCCCGTGCCACGGTGAGCGCTCGCATTCCCAAGGGCGTGTGCATCGTGTACCACGTGCCGGAGCGCACTGTGGGCATTCCGAAGTCCCAGGTGCGCGGCGGCAAGCGGGCGGGAGGACACAACAGCCTGACGCGCATCCATTTGAAACCCAACTTCTTAGCGGGTGGATACGGACAGTTCACCTACCACTTCAACTACTGGGGTCCGATCGCTCCGAACCGGGACACGCATGTCGTCGTCAAGCGCATGGACAAGGTGGTGTTCTAATGCACAACGGATCGCGTCAAGGACGGGAGACCTGAGATGGATGTTCGTTCGCAGATTTCGATGGTGTTTCACCTCGACAAGTGCATCGGTTGTCACACTTGCTCGATCGCCTGCAAGAACATCTGGACCGATCGCAAGGGCGCCGAGTACATGTGGTGGAACAATGTGGAGACGAAGCCCGGCACCGGGTATCCCGGCAAGTGGGAAGACCAGGATATCTATAAGGGCGGCTGGAAGAAGAACGGCAAGGGAATTGATTTGAAGGGTGCGGGGAAGCCGAAGAGTCTCAGTAATATCTTCCACAATCCCCACATGCCGGCGATGGACGATTACTACGAACCGTTCACCTACAAGTACCTCGACCTCATCGAATCGCCTGCCGGGGACGACCAGCCGACGGCCCAACCCATCTCGATGATCACCGGCGAGCCGATGGACATCAAGATGGGGCCGAACTGGGACGATGATCTGAGCGGGTCACCAGATTACGCCCGGAACGATCCGAACCTCGAGAAGCTCTCCCCGGCCGAGCGGGAAGCCATGTTCCAATTGGAGCGCATGGCCTTCTTCTACCTTCCGCGGATCTGCAACCACTGCCTGAACCCGGCCTGCGTTGCCTCATGTCCTTCCGGCGCGATCTACAAGCGGGGTGAGGACGGGGTGGTGTTGATCAATCAGGAGGTGTGCCGCGGATGGCGTATGTGCGTCACGGCCTGTCCGTACAAGAAGACCTACTACAACTGGGGCACGGGCAAATCGGAGAAGTGTATCCTCTGTTACCCGCGCATCGAGGCGGGCCTCGCGCCGGCGTGCATGCACTCGTGCGTGGGCCGCATTCGCTACCTGGGCGTCCTGCTGTACGACGCCGATCAGATCGAGAGCGTCGCTTCCGCCGAGGATGCGGACATCGTGGATCGGCAGATGGACATGATCCTCGACCCCTTCGACCCCGAGGTGATTGCCGCGGCAAAGGCTAACGGTGTTGCCGATTCCACGATCCACGCGGCCCAGGCGTCACCAGCGTACAGATTCGTGAAGGAGTGGGATCTGGCGCTTCCCTTGCACCCGGAGTTCCGCACCCTGCCGATGCTGTTCTACGTTCCGCCGCTGCTTCCGGTCATGGCGTCGGTCACGCAGGCCGACAACAGCGAGCAATCCAAAAAGATGAATCCCGCCGGCAAGCATTGGCCTGATAGCTGGCTCTACGACACCAGCACCAAGGAGCTGTTTGGCACCATCGACGATGCGCGCTTCCCGCTGCAGTATATGGCGAATCTGTTCAGCGCCGGGGACACAGCGAAAGTCGGCGACGCCCTGAAGAAGCTCATGGCCGTGCGACTCCACAGGCGTCAGGCAACCGTGGGTGACGTCTCGGAGGCCACCGTGAAGGAGGCCCTGGCCGACACGGGACTGATCCCACAAATGGCCGACGACATCTACTACTTGACGTCGCTTGCCCAGTTCGACGATCGCTTCGTGATTCCGGCCGCGCACCGCGAACAGGCCATGGAGATGATGGAGTTCACGGGCGATGTGAAGGGGAGTACCGGGTTCGGGTTCAAGACCGAAACGGCGAAGAGGGGGGCCTGACCATGCAGACGCTGCAGCACTACGCGGAGCTTGCCGCCCTCTTCGACTACCCGGACAGCGATTATCCGGGACGGGTGCGCAGGATCTACGAGCTGCTGAAGGACCGCTATCCCCTGGCGTCGGCGGCGCTCGACGCGTTCGTGAGGGCCCTGCCAGGTCAGGGCGAGCCCTTTTCGGAAGAGGACCTGGATGAGGTGCAGGAGATCTTTACGCGGTCGTTCGATGTGCAATCGATCACGACCCTGGGCGTCGGATACGTGATGTTCGGGGACGACTACAAGAGGGGTGAGCTTCTGGTCAACCTGAGCCGGGAACACAACGAGGCCGGGATCGACTGCGGCAGTGAACTCACGGACCACTTGCCCAATGTGCTGCGTTTGGTCGCGGCATGGGAGGATCGGGAATTGGTGGTGGAGTTCGTCGAGGAGATCCTCCATCCGGCGCTCGAGCGGATGGTGGTCGAGTTCGGACCGGCGCGTATGGACCAGCGCAACGGGCTCTACAAGAAACACTTCAAAACGCTGATCGCGTCTTCTGCTGAGCGGGGCACCATGTTCCGCGAGCCACTGACGGCTGTCCTACAGGTGCTTCGGGAAGACTTTGCGCTCTCGGATTGGAAGCCGCCCGAGCAGGAGAACGACTTCTTGCGCTCCATTGGGCGCGAGCTCGATATCGAGACGAACGAAGGCCGCCCGGCTCCGTCGGGGAGGATGCTATGAATGCGCTCAACACTTTTCTCTTCGTGGCGTTTCCGTACGTGGCAATCGTCGTGTTTGTGGTTGGGGTTGCCTACCGGTACCGCCAGAAAGGCTTCACGGTGTCATCGCTCTCCTCGCAGTTTCTCGAGGGGAGGAAGCTCTTCTGGGGATCGGTCCCGTTTCACATCGGGATTCTGGTGGTGTTCCTGGGCCACCTCGTGGCGTTTCTGTTGCCGCAGGCGACACTTGCGTGGAACAGGATTCCGGTTCGCCTGATCGCTCTCGAGGTGACCGGCTTCGTGTTCGGCCTGACAGTCTTCTTGGGTCTGGCGGCCCTGATGTGGCGTCGACTGACGAACGCCCGCATCCGTGCGGTGACGACGAAGACCGACGTTGCCATCGAGCTGCTCCTCCTGGCCCAGATCGTGTTGGGCTGTTGGATCGCGCTCGGTTTTCGGTGGGGCTCCTCCTGGTTCGCCGCAGACCTTTCCCCGTATCTGTGGTCCCTCGTGAAGCTGGCTCCCGAGACGGGTCCCGTGTACGCGCTCCCATGGGTCATCAAGCTGCACATCGTGGGCGCGTTCGCGATCCTGTTGATGGTGCCTTTCTCGCGTTTGGTGCACTTCGTCGTGGCGCCGCTCCACTACATCTGGCGCCCCTATCAGCAAGTGATGTGGAACTGGGATCGCAAAGTAATTCGAGATCCGGGTACACCATGGAGTGAGGTCCGCCCGAAGAGCAGCTGAATCCAGACAAGTCTCGTTGGGAGATACGTAAGCGGTGATGAGCAAACACGAGCATTTGGAACCAGGACGATCCCATGTCATCCTGGCCCTCAATACCCTGGCATTCACCGTGTGTTTCGCATGTTGGATGCTGAACGGCGTATTGGTCACCTACTTGGTGGACAATCAGGTATTCGACTGGACGGCCAGCCAGATGGGCGTGCTGATCGGCATTCCCGTGCTCACCGGGTCGATCACGCGCCTCCCGTTGGGGATGCTGACGGACAAGTTCGGCGGACGGCCGGTCTACACGCTGCTCATGTTGGCGTCGGCCGTCCCGATGTACTTCCTCGGCCGGGCGGACTCGTACGGCGATTTCATCTTGGGGAGTCTGGGCTTTGGGTTGACCGGAGGGTCGTTTGCCGTCGGCATTGCATTCTCGTCGGTGTGGTATTCTCGGCAGCACCAGGGCACGGCGTTGGGCATTTTTGGAGCCGGCAACGCCGGGGCGGCGCTCACGACAATGGGAGCGCCAACCTTGTTGGGACGCCTCACCGATGGGGGAGTGAATCTGGAGGGGTGGCGCACGCTGCCCACGATCTACGCCGTGGCGCTGGCGGTCATGGCGGTTGTGTTTGTCTTGGGGACGAAGAACAAACGCCCTGAGGGCGCGGCGTCGAAGTCGGTGCGGCAGTTACTCCAACCGCTCAAGTACATTCGGGTGTGGCGGTTCGGGCTGTATTACTTCTTGGTGTTCGGTGGGTTCGTCGCATTGGCGCAGTGGTTGGTGCCGTATTACCTCAACGTGTACGGCATGACCATCGTTATGGCGGGGCTCATGACATCCATCTTCTCGCTCCCGTCTGGAGTCATCAGAGCCCTGGGCGGATGGCTTTCCGATTTAGTCGGGGCCCGCAGCGTGTTGTACTGGGTCCTCGCTACGATCGCCATCTGCTGCTTCTTGCTGATCTTTCCCAAGATGGATATCGAGTCTCCCGGACGCGGCGTCATGGCGCAACGGGCGGGGACCGTTACGGAGGTGACCGACCGGGCCGTGCGAATCGATGACCGAAACTACACGCTGCGATCCCGCAGTACCGAGATCACCGAGTCGTACTCCGAGAGCCGCGCGCTGCTGCTCCCCGTCATCACAACGTGGCAAGAGCCCAGAGTGGAAGTGGGTGAGCAGGTGGCGAAGCGGCAGCTCGTGGCCCAGGGCGTGACGCACATCTACTTCCAGGCCAATGTGTGGATCTTCACGGGGCTGGTGTTCATCATCGGGATCGCCATGGGAATCGGCAAGGCGGCCGTCTACAAATATATCCCCGAGTATTTCCCCAACGATGTCGGTGTGGTCGGTGGAATCGTCGGCGTCCTAGGCGGACTCGGCGGATTCGTGTGTCCCATCGTGTTCGGCTTCATGTTGGACAGCTTCGGATTGTGGACCACCACTTGGATGTTCTTGTTGGCGGTGTCGCTGGCCTGCATAGTGTGGCTGACCGTGGTTGTGCGCAGGATTATCATGGCCGCCGCACCGGAGTCGGCGAATGACATAGAACCGGTGAATGCAGGGTGAAAGACCCTGCACCATAGCAGATGACCGATCACCTCACGCCTAGGCGCTGCGGGTGATGAACAAACGAAAGAGCTCATACGAGGTAGGACGCCAAAATAAGGAGCCCGTGGCCATTGACAGGAACGCCTGAC
>JBDHAF010000036.1:0-25371 GCA_039588255.1 Gemmatimonadota bacterium
AACTACCTGTTCGCCGTCCTGATCTTGAACATCGACCGATTCCAGGTCATCAACGACAGCCTCGGGCACTCGTTCGGCGACCAACTCTTGATCTCCGTCGCGCACCGCCTGCACGCCTGCCTTCGGCCCACAGACGCCTTCGCACGACTGAGCAGCGATGAGTTCGGAATACTGGCTGAGGACATCGCCAACGAGACCGGTGCAACCAGGGTCGCCAACCGCATGCGCGATCTTCTGGCCGCACCGTTCATCATCGACAAGCAGGAAGTGTTCGTCTCGGCAAGTATCGGCATCGCCGTGAGCACCAACGGGTACAGCCAACCCGACCAGCTCCTCCGCGACGCGAACCTCGCCCTGCGCCGTGCCAAGGCGCGAGGTGAGTCGAGTCACGAGATCTTCGATACGGCCATGCACCAAAAGGCCGTGGCTCTCCTGCAACTGGAAACCGATCTGCGCCGCGGGCTCGAACGCAACGAGTTCCGCACGTTCTACCAACCCATCATTGCGTTGGATACGGGACAGGTCACCGGAGTGGAAACGCTGGTGCGGTGGGAACACCCACAACGCGGTTTACTCGCTCCAGACCAGTTCCTGGCGGTCGCCGAGGAGACCGGGCTCATTCAGGAAATCGGCTGGTGGGTTCTCCGAGAGGCGTGCACGCAAACGTGCAAGTGGCAGGCGATGCTCACGGACGCGCCCGCACTGACGCTCAGCGTGAACCTCTCCCGCAGGCAGTTCACGCAACCTGACGCGGTGAAGCGCATCGGCGATATCCTCGACGAAACCGGACTCCAACCCGAGAGCTTGATGCTCGAGATGACGGAGACGGCGATCATGAGTGACGCCGAGCCCGCTTTGCGGATGCTGTCGCAGATCAAGGCGTTGAATGTGCAGCTTCACATGGACGACTTTGGAACGGGATACGCCTCGTTGAGCTATCTGCACCGCTTCCCGATCGACACTTTGAAGATCGACCGGTCTTTTGTCGGAAGCATGGGAACCCGATCAGGAGCATCGGAAATCGTGCGTACGATCGTGGCCCTCGCCAAGAACCTGAACATGCGCACCATCGCCGAAGGAGTGGAGACAGAGGAGCAACTCGATGTACTAAAAAAGTTGGAGTGCGACCTCGCACAGGGCAATTTTTTCTGCCGACCCGTGGAGCGAGATGCTGCCACGGCTTTCTTGCGGGAACACGCCAAAGAGGAATAAAACCCCCGGCTACTTTCCCCTCCCCATACGCACGATCCTGTCAAATTCACTCTTTTTGGCCGGCTGGACCGAGAGGCGTCCCTGTTTCACCAGCACCATGTCTTTGAGCGCCCTGGTGGCCTTGATCTCCTCGAGAGGCACGAGGTGGTGAAACGTTTCGACATGTTCGACATCCACCATGAACCAGCGGGGATTGTCTTTCGGTGATTTTTCGTCGTGGTACTTGCTCCTGTTGTTCCAGGCGTAGCGATCGGGGTAGGCCTCCTTTTTGATCCGGCAAACTCCCGCCGCACCGGGTGGGTTGGCATTACTGTGGTAGAACAACGCCAGGTCGCCAACCGCCATGGCCCGCATGTTGTTTCTCGCCGAGTAGTTGCGGACGCCCTCCCAGCACGTGTGCCCGTCACGCTCGAGGTCGTCGATGGAGTATACGTCGGGTTCAGATTTCAGAAGCCAGTAATTCGCCATGTCCTCGTGTCGCCTTTCGTATCACGTCGACCAGCCACTCCGCTTCTCATCTGTTCCTGATCGGCGAGCCGACCTTGTGTCTCCTGCCGTCTCCGGTGCAAAGCATACGGTGGGGAAGTTACGGTCGCCTATCGCCGACGGTAGTGCCGCTCACTACTTTTGCTCCATGCTGCCACTGACCCTGAAAGATTTCACGACCGCCCGGGCGCGCATCGCCGGCAGAGTCCACCACACTCCCCTCGAGCACTCCACGCTCCTGGGAAAGCAGATCGGCGCGGATCTATACCTCAAGTGCGAGAACCTGCAGAAGACCGGGTCGTTCAAAGCGCGGGGCGCCCTCAACAGACTCATGCAGCTCGATGTGTCCTCCGGCGCCCGAGGGGTGGTAACCGTCTCGGCGGGGAACCACGCCCAGGCCCTGGCGTGGGCGGCGGCCGAAATCGGGATTCCCTCCACCGTCGTAATGCCCGAGAGCGCTTCGAGAATCAAGGTGGACGCCACGGCGGCCTACGGCGCCGAGGTCATCCTGCACGGGACGGTCCACGACCTGTTCGACAAAGCCCGGGAGTTGGAGCGCGAGCGAGGTCTCACGTTCATCCATCCGTTTGACGACCCCCAGATCATCGCCGGGGCAGGCAGCGCGGGATTGGAGATTCTGGAGCAGTGCCCCGGGGTGACGACGATCGTGGCGCCCATCGGCGGCGGGGGTCACATCGCCGGTGTCGCCGGCGCTGCGAAAGCCCAGGACCCCCGGGTGCGGATCTTCGGGGTGGAGCCCGAGGGCGCCAGCACGATGCGGCAGAGCCTCGACGCCGGCCATGCCGTACACGCCGCCTCCGTGCAGACCATCGCCGACGGTCTGGCCCCCCCGATGGCCGGCGAGCTCAACTACGAGTTCGTCAAGGAGTGCGTGGAGGACGTGGTCCTCGTGACAGACGACGAGATCGTGGACGCCATGGGGCTCCTGCTGTCCCGCACGAAGCTGCTCGCCGAGCCCGCCGGGGCCGCGGCCACCGCCGCCCTCCTCGCCGGGCGGATTCCCCTCACACCGGGTGAGGTGGTCGTGACAGTGGTTTCCGGGGGGAACATCGCCCTGGACGCCCTCACGGAGCTGCTGCGGGGGCCGGCTTGACATGGGAGCCCAAAGCGCATATAGTTGGTAGCAACAACTATCGAGCCTATCGATGACGGACATTCAGACCGCAGATCCCCAGCTCGAACAGGACGCAGCCGCCCTGTACGACGCCCTGTCGGACCTCATCCGGGTCTACCAGTTCAGGGACCGGGACCGGATCTGCTGCCACGACCTCTCCATCACCCAGTGTTACGCCTTGGAGATCCTGACCAAGCGGGGCGGCGCAACCCTGAACGACATGGCCGGTGACCTGTTCCTCGACAAGAGTACGGCCAGCCGGGTGGTGAGCGCCCTCGAGCGAAAGGGGTACGTGGAGCGCCGCGCCCATCCCGAAGACCGGAGGGCCATCCAACTCGACGTCACCGAGGCCGGCAGGGGCCTCTACGAGCGGATCCGCCGAGACATCATCGAGCAGGAGAAGCGGCTGTTGAGCGATTTCGATCCGGAAACCCGTGTGTCTCTCACGACCCTGCTCCGGCGCCTGGCACAGGGGGCGGCGGCGAATGTTGATACCTCGGGTGGAGTGTGCTGCACCAAGCCGGTAGTTGAGTAGTTTTTTTGGAAGTATAGTTGTTACTAACAACCAATAGGAGGGAATCATGTCAAACCCGAAACTGGAGCCCACAACCTGCTGCGGGCCCGAGACCGATGATGATGGAGGCGGATGTTGCGGCGGCGGTGGGTGCTGCTAGATCGTCGATGTGGGAGGGTCGATCCGACCCTCCCACAAAGAAGCAACCCCGATCCTTGGGCGACACAGGACGGGGTTGCGAACTCCCTACGGAGTTTTTTATGGTGACCCGGTTAGCACCTCACCGAAGAAATTATCCGGGCGAGGGGAAATCGAGGCTGCAGCGCCGGTCATGCTCCTTCGATGCCGCCCGCACGACCAACCTCACCAATCCCCTGGTGCGAAACCAATATCTTGGGGCCTCTGTGAAGCTCCGATGAATTTCCGATGAGAGACCGTGATGGCTCCAATCGGGGCCTTGCGGGGGCGATCTCCGCTCTGTAAACCCTCCCCCAGTCCAGGGCACCGTCCTACTCTCCACGCAACGCGTCCACCGGGTCCACCTTGGTCGCCCTGCGAGCCGGCAAGTACGTGGCGAGAGCCGCAACACCCAGCAATACGGTTCCCACCGCCGCAAAGGTGCCGGGGTCCGTGGCGCTGACATCATAGAGCAGGCTCCGCATCAGGCGGGTGGCTGCGATCGCCCCCAGGAGGCCGATACCGACGCCTGTTCCCGAGAGGGCCAGACCCCGGGCCAGCACCATGGCCAACAGTCTCCGTGGTTCGGCTCCGAACGCCATTCTGACGCCGATGTCTTTGGTCTGCTGGGCCACGGCGAACGACATCACCCCGTAGATCCCCAGGGCCGCCAGGAACAGGGCGACCAACCCGAACCCCGTGAAGAGCTGTGCCGTGAAGCGCGGCTTGGCGATGGAATCGGCGAAGCGGGACCGCATGGTCTCCATCTGCTCGACGGGCACGTTGGGATCCACATCCCAGACCGCCCCGCGGATGGCGTTCCCCAAGGCCTCCGGGTTCCCGGTTGCCCGCACGGCGATCCACATCCCCCGGTTCGGCGCCTGGGCGTTGGGCCGGTAGACCATCGGCTCCGGTGGCACATCGACCCCGAAGAACCGCACGTCGGACACGATGCCCACCACCGTGTGGGGCCCCTGGTCCCCCTGAACACCCCCGCTGATGCGTTTCCCGATGGGATCCCCACCGTCCCAGTGACGGCTGGCCAGGGTTTCGTTGATCACCGCCACGGATTGGCCGTCGGGACCATCGAGATTCGAGAACCCTTGACCGGAGAGCAGCGGCATCCCCATGGCTTCGAAGTACCCGGGCGTGATGGACCGGAATTCGGCGATGCGAAACTCCCCCGGCTCTGGAGGGGGTTCCCCCTCCACGGTGTAGCTCGAGCCCGTCCGGTTTACCACCAGCGGTAGGCTGCTGACCCCACCCACCCGGTGCACGCCCGGAAGGCCGCTCACGCGCTCCACCACGGCGTCGACGAACACGCGCTGTCGTTCCGGCTCGGGATACCGCGCCTCCGAGAGCGGAACCAGGAACGTCAGCACGTTCTCGGGATCGAAGCCCGGATCAACGCTCTGGAGGCGATCGAAGCTCTTGATCATGAGGCCGGCGCCCACGAGGAGCACGAGGGCCAGAGCGATCTCGCCCACGATGAGCAGGTTCTTCATGCGGATCTGGCCGCGGTCGGTGGTGGAGCGGCTCCCCTCCTTCAAACCGGTCTGTAAATCGGCCCTCGTCGTCTGCAGGGCTGGGATCAGACCAAACGCCAGGCCGGTGAGACCGGTGACGCCCAGCGTGAACGCCAGCACACGGAGGTCTACTCCGGCGTCGAACATCAGCGGGAGGTCCATGGGATTGATGCGAAACAGCGCCTTCGTGCCAATCACCGAGAGCGCGAACCCGATCCCTCCACCGGCGACGGCCATCAACATGCTCTCGGTCAGGAGCTGCCGCACCAGCCGGCCGCGTCCCGCCCCCACCGCCACCCTCACGGCAATCTCCCGCTGCCTGGCCCCTGCCCTGGCCAGCAGCAGGTTCGCCACGTTGGTGCACGCGATGAGGAGGACACAGCCCACCGCACCGAGCAACACCAGAAGCGCCGAGCGAATGGCTGCCACCGACTGCTCGTGCACGGGGACGATACGAGCCCCGATGCCGGTGTTGGATTGCGGGTTTGCCTCTGCCACGCGCGCGGCGATCGTCTTCATCTCCGCGTCCACCAGCGCCAGATCGACTCCGTCCTTGGCGCGACCCAACGCAAAGAACCCATGCCTGCCCCGATCGGCGTTGGCCCGGTCGATCGTAAACGGCACCCACAGATCGGGCTGTGAACTGATCATCAGATCGCCCAAGCTCACCGGCGGGGGAAACTGGAAGCCCTCGGGCATCACCCCAACGACTGTGTAGCTTCGCGTGCTGAGATTGATGGTCCGGGCTACCACATCCGCGTCGCCCCCGAAGCGCTCTTGCCAAAACGCGTGACTCAGGACAGCCACGCCGCCCTTCCCCGGCTCCTCCTCCTCTGTGTCGAACACCCGCCCGAGCAACGCGCTCGCCCCCAGCATCGGGAAGAGGGCCGGCGTCACCATCTGGGCACTGAGAACCTCCGGCTCGCCGTCCCCCAACAGGATGGCGTCCTCCAAGCGGCGAAACATGGCGATGTGCGACAGGGTTTCGGCTTGGTCGCGGTAGTCGATGAAATCGGCCTCCGAGAACGGCACCTCTTCCATGCCCGCCCGATCAAACGTCTCCCAGATGAGGGCCAGCTGGTCCGGATCGTCGTAGGGTAGCGGTCGCAGCAAGGCACCGTTGACCACGCTGAACATGGCGGTATTGGCACCGATTCCAATGGCGAGCGTCAGCATCGCCACCACCGCAAAGCCTGGACGCTTCAGGAATCCACGAACGGCGTACCGGATATCCTGCCACAGCAACATCATGCGATCTCCAATCGAGAGCGTTCGACTCATCTTGGTTCGGTTGTTGGTCCAGAATCGGACGGCGGCGTCCCCGCGCTCGGCGGCTCCCCGAGTCACAGCATCGAATGCGGCCCCGAGCCACGCGGCCACCACACCCAGCCACCCGCGCCGCTCCCGCTCCCGCCGGACGGCCTTGGCAAACACGACCTCCATCTCCCTGGCGTACTGCTGGCGGAACGCCTCGGGATAACAGCGAAGCAACAGGCGGTACAGGGCCCGGCCTGCGCTACCCACGCAGCACGTCCTTCATCCGGGCCGCCTCCACGAACTCGGCCAGCCGCCGCGCCTCCTCCGACAGCGACCTTCTCCCGGTAGGCGTGATCGCGTAATAACGCCTTTCCTTATTATCCTCGTGGGCGCCCGCCGGCTCCTCCACCTCTTCGATCAGGCCGGCCTCGGCCATCCGTTTGAGGGACCCATAGAGCATGCCCGGCCAGAGGCGCATGCGGCCCTTTGTACGCTCCAGCACCTCCGTCATGATGGCATACCCGTGGAGGTTCTGGTCGGCGAGGGCCAAGAGGATCTGAAACCACTGTGGTTTGAGCTGGGGTAGCTGGGCCGATTCCGACACCGCGAACTCCTGTTAAGTTCAATAAATGCAATAGGTTACAAGGAAATCGACATAATAGGTCTCAGTGAGTACATGTACTGATTGAGATATATACGCCACGGTTCCCGGAATAGTTTCGGTATTCATGAAGGAATCCTGAGATTCCAGCCCACCGTCTCAGGGGACCAAAACCCTACCCAGATCACAGCTTAGGGCCCTTTCGTGCCTGAGATTGGTGGGACGTCTAGCGGGGGCCCGTGCGGGGGATGCATCATTGACCCCCATCGGCAACCTCGCACCGTCCGTGCATGCGGCACAGGGCTCCAACCTCCGGGTGTCTGTACGTAGATGAGTTTGGTTTTGATCGTTTCGACCATCCTGCGGGCGGTGGCGCTGGGATGGGCGGCCATCGGCTCGTGGCGCTTGCGCGACTGGCGCATGGCGCCTGTCGCGGCGTTGTTGGGCCTCTCACTGGCGCCGGTCGTCCTGGCCATCGGTGGAGGCGGTACGTCCGCCCTCATAGGTACCGGCGTCGGGGGCGCGGTGGCGGAGCTTGCGTTGAGCGCGGCGGCGCTCGTCGCGGTCATCTTCTCCGTGCGATCCGGCGCGAGGCACCGGATTCTGAAGCGGGAGACCGAACTCCTAGAGCAAGTCTTCGAGCACTCCCCCGAAGCCATTGCGTTGATGGACCGCGACGACCGGGTTCTCCGTGGAAACGCCGAGTTCGTGCGGATGTTCGGCTACTCGGCCGATGAGGCCCAGGGACAGACCGTCCAAGACCTGATCATACCAGCCGACCGCAACTCCGACGGCGCCTTGCTGAAAGAAGCCCTGCAAGCGGGCGAGACGGTGAGCAAGGAATCAGTCCGCCAGCGTAAGGACGGCACCACCCTCCCCGTCTCGATTACGCGAACGCCGATTCGGGTGGGCGGGGGCGAAATCGCGGCCTTCGGCGTTTACCGCGACATCAGCGCGCGCAGGAGCACGGAGACGGCGCTCCAGAAGAGCGAAGAGAAATCCCACACAATCCTCGATCACATCGATGACGGCTATTACGAGCTGGACGCGGCAGGCAAGCTGGTCGCCCTGAACCATGCCTTCTGCAAGATTCTCGGACGTGGCCCCGAGGAACTGCTCGGCATGGACGGGCGGAAATACTTGGATGCCGAGAACGCAGGGAAGCTCTATGGGTTGTTCGACTGGATCGGCCAGGGAGGCGCTCCTTCTGGGGCGGTGGACTGGGAGATCATTCGGCAGGACGGCACCCGCCGAAGTGTGGAGGGATCGGTCTCCCCGAGCCGCAACAGCGATGGACAGCTCGAGGGATTTCGGGGAATTCTGCGTGACGTCACGGAGCGCAAGGCCGCCGACCAGGTGATGCGCCGCCAGTGGGCGGCCATCGAAGCGTCGATGGATGGCATGGCCATCGTGGACCGTCACGGAAGAGTGGAGTACGCCAACGACTCCATCGTGGCGATCTACGGCTACGCCAGCGCGGCCGCACTCCTCGGCAAGAGTTGGAAGATGTTCTATACGGGGGACGAGCTGACACGGATCGACGAGGAGATTGTCCCCACTGTTATGGCGGAAGGCCAATGGCGGGGCGAGTGTTACGGCACGAGGCAGGACGGCGCCGCCTTCCCCCAAGAGATCTCCCTCACCCGCCTCGAGGATCGCGGTATTACGGTCATCGTGCGGGACATCACGCAGCGCAGGCAGAGCGAACAGGCCCTCCGCGACAGTCAAGAGCGCTATGCCCTGGCGGCCCGAGGCGCCAACGACGGGCTCTGGGATTGGAACCTTCGGTCGGGCAGCATCTATTTCTCGTCGCGTTGGAAGGCCATGCTCGGGTTCGCCGACGACGAGATCAGCGCGACGCCCGACGATTGGCTCGGGCGCGTTCACCCCGACGACATCGAGATTCTCCAGGCCAAAATCTCCGCCCACGTCGGGGGAGCGAGCGAACACTTTGAGAGCGAGCACCGCCTGCGCCACAAGGACGGGCGTTACCGCTGGTTCCTATGTCGTGGGAGCGCGCTCAAGGACGAGAGCGACGCGGTCTATCGGATCGCGGGGTCGCTGTCGGATATCACGGACCGCAAGCACATCGAGGAACGCCTCCACCACGATGCGTTCCACGACGCACTCACCGGTCTCCCCAACCGGGCCCTTTTGGTCGACCGCTTGAGTCATGCCTTGCAGCGCGTCAACCGCCGCGGCAACTACCTCTTCGCAGTGCTCTTCCTCGACCTCGATCGGTTCAAGGTCATCAACGACAGTTTCGGCCATGCGCTGGGGGATCAGCTGCTCATCGCCATCGCGCGGCGTCTCCGCGAGTGCGTGCGACCGGACGACACGGTTGCACGACTGGGAGGCGACGAGTTCGTCGTACTCCTCGACGACGTCCAGGATGTCGAAGAAGCTACGACGATCGCCGACCGCATCCACGAGTCGCTCACCGACCCGGTGCGGCTCGGGGACCACGAGGTGGTGACGTCGGCGAGCATTGGGATCGCCGCCAGCTCCCGGAAGTACGAGCGCCCCGAACAGATTCTGCGCGACGCGGATCTCGCCATGTACCGCGCGAAGACGCGCGGCAAGTCCCGCCACGAGATCTTCGACGGGGACATGCACCACCACATGCTCGTCCGCCTCGAGTTGGAGGCCGATCTCCGGCGTGCCCTCGAACAGGAACAGCTCAGCGTCTACTATCAGCCCATCCTCGCACTGTCGGACGGCAGCATCGTGGCATTTGAAGCGCTGGTACGCTGGGAGCATCCCGAGCGAGGCATGATCTCCCCCGACATCTTCGTGCCCATAGCCGAGGAAACCGGCATCGTCGTCCCCATCGGATATTGGATTCTGGAGACAGCCTGCCGGCAAATGAAGGAGTGGCTGCCGATGCTTCCGGCAGACCGCTTTGTGTCCATGCACGTCAACCTGTCGGGGCTCCAATTCCGGCAACTGGACCTCGTGGACCAGGTTCGCAGTACGCTCGACCGCGTAGGCCTCGAGCCCAACCGGCTCGGTCTCGAGATCACCGAGAGCGTCGTCATGGAAAACGCTGCGTCCTCTGCCGAAATGCTGGAGCAGCTGCGATCCATCGGTGTGCAGCTTCAGATCGACGACTTCGGAACGGGATACTCGTCGCTGAGCTATCTCCACCGTTTCCCGATCGACACGCTCAAGATCGACCGATCCTTCGTCCGGACCATGCTGGAGGACGAGAAGAACGTGGAGATCGTCCGATCGATCGTCACGCTGGCCCACGAGCTCGGTATGAAGGTCATCGCCGAGGGCGTCGAAACGACCGAGCACCTCGCCAAACTTCGTGAGTTGGGATGTGAGCGAGCCCAAGGCCACTTTTTCTGCAAGGCCGTACCGCCCGACTCGCCCAACCTGTTTGCCACCGATTCCCTAGCGAGTCATCCCGTCTAGTCGTTTCTTCGTATCGCCCACTCGACTCGTTACCGTTCGAGACCGGCTCCTTCCGGCACGGCGGTCAATAAGGAACAGGGATCATGAGGGAACAGACGATTCTGGTCACCGGCTGTAGCAGCGGGTTCGGCCGGCTCACGGCCGAGGCGCTTGCCGGTCGGGGCCATCGCGTATTTGCCGGCATTCGGGATTCGGCCGCTCGGAACGCCGAGGCCGCCCGGATGCTCCAGCACCTTGCGGCGTCTTTGCCCGGGACGATCGTGTCCCTGGAGCTGGATGTGACGGATGACACTTCGGTGCGTGCGGCGGTGGGCGCCGTGCTCGACCAAACCGATCGTCTTGACGCCGTGGTCAACAACGCCGGCGTGTTCACCGGGGGACCCCTCGAGGCGTATCCGGTACGGCAAATCCACGACATCTTCGACGTCAACGTCTTCGGCGCGCTCCGGGTCGACCGCGCCGTCCTTCCCCGCATGCGGACGCAGGGATCGGGGCTCCTCGTCCACGTTTCCAGTGTCGCCGCACGCACGCCGTTCCCCTTCAGCGTGCCCTACGCAGCGACCAAGAGTGCCCTCGAAACCCTGGCCGAGGGATATCGCTACGAGCTGGCACCCCTGGGCGTCGACTCGGTCATCGTAGAGCCCGGCGCCTTCCCCACATCCATCTTCGGGAAAAAAGTCCGACCGGCGGATGGGGAGCGCCTGGCCGAGTACGATTCCCTCGCGGCCCTGGAGGAGGAAGTGCTCGGCGGCCTCGAGGCCTTCGTGGCGAGCGGGGATGCATCGGATCCCCGCGACGTGGCCAACGCCATCGTCGACCTCATCGAGGCACCGCCGGGCCGGCGTCCGTTGCGAACGGTGGTCGACCGCCTGGGTGACGGAATCCGGGAGATCAACGAGACCGCAAGCCGAGTCCAGCGGGCTTCCCTGAAAGGCGCCGGGCTGGAGAGCCTCTTGGGCATCCCTCCCGCCTGACCAAAGCCGCCTAGCGCCACATCTCCATCCGCAATCCCCTCACGTCGACCTCCTCGACCGAGGGGATTCGCACTGCTTGTTGACACACCACGCGGACGGCGCTCCAGGCCGCTGCCACGGCGTCGAGGAGGTCGTCGAGACGCGTCCTGCCGAGATCGCCGGCAACGTCCTCGAGTCCGTCCGTGAATCCGACCGTTCCCAGCAAACGCAGTCGTGTAAGGACACCCCCGGCATTCGACTTCGCCAGGGCGAGGGGCGTGCCACCATTCAGCTCCATGAATGACAGCTCGGGATGTACCTCGAACACCCGCTGCTGCAGTCGGGGAGTCATGAGATCGTCCACTTCTGCGATCTTCGGCAGGATACCGTATACCTGGCGTGACATGCCCAAGCCCCCTTCGGAATGGGCCCGGTGCATCTCATTGGCCTCCTCGTACGAACGGGCCTGCAGCACGCTCCGAGGCGGCACGGTGAAGACGCTCGCATGCCTTCTCGGCCGAAGCAGGGCCCGTGCCTCACGATCCACCGACCGGCCCCCCCGGGGCATGGTATCCGGCAGGCCAATCGGAACGTCGATGCCCACCACCGCGCACGAGGTCGTTTGGAGCAGCAACTCCGAGAAGGTTGGCGCCACCGAGCACTGCTCGACCCGGTGGCTGCCGGCGTCAACGACGACGAAAACCCATCCGGCGCGCGACCCGTCCACTCCTGCAACTAGCGTCTCGCTCATGGCCCGCCCTCGACCCTCATCGGTTCAATCCCCATCTCTTCCAGGAACCGACTCCCCCCTGTTTCCAGGCCGAAACGGCGGTCGACCCTCGTGAGCACCAAACGATCCTCCGCCCGCGTCATGCCAACATACAGCAATCGACGTGATTCCTCGATCTCCGACCGGCGGTTTTCTCTCGTCTCGTAATACCCCGGAAGTTGATAATCCTCCACTCCAACCAGGTACACCCGGGAGAATTCCAGTCCCTTTGTGGAGTGGAGTGTGAGCAGATTGACACGATGCGGATCGACATCCGCGCCGAGCGAGGTCGACAGCGCGACACGCTCGAGGAACGCCGCCACGCTCTCCTGCAAGGAGTCGGCTCGACTTGCCTCGATGAGGGTATTTAGTCGCGCCATGGCGGTGGGATAGCGCTGCGCCGCGTCCCTCGTCGTCCGAATCTTTTCCATCAGCTCTTGGCCCCCCAGGCGTTCGATGACCTCCTCGACCGTAGGGGCGGCATCCAGAGCGGTTCGCTCCCGCTCTGCGGCATAAAACTCGAGGCAATCGGAAAACCGTCCCAGGGTGAACGGACGCGCAATGTCCCTCAGCGTCTTGTGCTCCTCGGACCCAGCCGGCCGCTGGTCGAGCGCCAGCGCCAGGCCCAAGTAGTCCAGCAAATTCACGAGCGTCGACTTGCGAGATCGGATCACCTTTTGCCGCCCGAGCTGGCGGCACACCGCCGCAAGCGTCTCTGCATCATCCAACGCGTGGTGCGCGCGTCCCACATCAACGTCGAAGCGTGCGGCGAGATCGGTCAGGCGCGCGCTGTCCTGGTACAACGACCGCGCGAGCGGCAATGTATCGAAAAAGACCATGGATCCCGTCCCGCCCAGCGCCTCCGCCGATCCCCGGAGAACGGGTACGTCGAATCGTTGCCCATTATGCGCCACGAGAACATCCTCGCCGACGAACTCCACGAATCCCTGCCACACCTCCTCGAAGGTCGGCGCCTCGCGGAGGTCCTCCTCTGAGTAGCCGTGGACCTCCCGCGCCCCCGACGAAATGGGTCGCGTCGCGTGGACCAGGGAGTGGAACCGGTCTACCACATCCCCACCCCGCACCTTCACCGCGCCGATCTCCACGATCTCGCACTCTGCCACGTCCTTATCGGTGGTCTCCAGATCGAACGCGGTGAAGTCCTCCAGCACAGCCTCAAAGTCACGACTCTGGAGCAGCTGCAGCGCCTTGAAGAGGCAAAGCGGTAACCCGAGCCGTCCCCCGTCTTCTGTCTTCAGCAGCACGTCGCCATCGGACCGGCTCTCGGCATCGCCACGTCCGCCGACGTCCGTTGGGACTCCAGCCGACACGAGCATCCCGCGGAGCGCAATCTCCACGCCTTGCTGTGCCTCCACCAGGATCCGGGCGCTCCTGGCCAACGCCACGCTCAGTCGCTCGGCGACGGCGGTGACTTCGGGATGGTCCGCCGGATCACTCAGCTCGTCATGACGCTCTTCCAGGGCGTTGCGGTACTTCCCTACCCGCTGGGCCAAGAGCTCTTCCACAAAGCCTGCAATCGTCGTGTGTGACTGGTAGAGCGCCTCCAGATTCTCGACATGATAGATGAAGCGCCACGCTTTCTTCGCATCGGGATCTCCTTTGGGTCGCTGGCGCGCGAAGGTACGCATCGCCGCCACCAGGCTCTCCTCATCCGACGTGAGGGCACGAACCTGAGCGATCAGCGATTCGGGCAGCACCTGCTCGGCAAACACTTCCACCGCAATTGGGTCATCCGGCAGGCTCACGAGCCGGAGCGACGCAACCACGAACTTGACGACCTTGTCGTCGCTCAGGGATCGCCCTCTGGCAAGGCGGCACGGAACACCGTTCCGCACCAGGAAGCGCTCGAGCTGCTCGCCCACTCGGTGACGGCGGTACAGCAGCGCGTAGTCGCCCCACTTCCTCTCACCGTCCTCGCCGCGGTCGGCGACCAGGTCACTCAGAAGCCATCGGGCCTCCGACGCCTCGTCTTCAAACACGTACGCGGTCACGCCGTGGTGGGATTCTCTTTCGGCGCGAAGCTGTTTCTCGAAGAGCGTCGGGTTCTGCGCCAGCAATGCCCTCGCCACCTCGAAGATCTGGCGAGAACACCGGCGATTGCTCTCCAACACCATGGGCTCGAGAATGCCAAAATCATCTTGAAATCGCACCAAGATCTCGGGGTCGGCGCCCGTCCATGAAAAGATCGATTGCTCTTCGTCACCCACAACGAAGAAATTGCCGTGCTCCGCAACGAGCTGCTTCAGAACGAAGTACTGGGCGGGGTTCAGGTCTTGAAACTCGTCGACCAGCACGTAATCCCATCGTGATGCCACGAGTCGGGCAATTTCGTCGTGCTTGGCGAACAACTCGGCGGTGCGTGCGATGATGTCATCGAAATCCAGCATGTTGCGGCGCGCGAGGATGGCGTTGTATCGCAGGAACAGCGTCTCATCATCCGTGGACAACGGGTGGTCCTGAAGGCGGTGGCGGCCGAATAGGTTGAGCAGGCTGAACCACCGGCGGGGGTACACGCCGAGGCGTCGCAGAATCAGTTGCTGGTAGGTCTCGTCGGCGATGCCAAATCCCTTCGCCAGTCCAATCGCTTCCCCGTGTTCCCGCAACACCTGCACGCAAAGCGAGTGAAGGGTGCCGCGCGTGACATCCTCCGCGGCAATCCCCAACGTGTGCTTCAGGCGAGCGGCAATCTCCTCGGCCGCTTTGTTGGTGAAGGTCACCGCGCAGATCCGATCCGGCGAGATCCCTTCGTTCGCGACGAGATGATTGACGCGCTCGATGAGACAAAAAGTCTTCCCCGCTCCGGGACCCGCAATGACCAGCACGGCCCCCAGGGGCGCCTCGATGGCTTGGCGTTGAGCCGGGAGTGGTTCGTGTCGCACGGCTACACCTTTCGGAGCTTCCACCTCCCCTTGCGGAACACGGCCGCACTGACGACGGCCAGCGAGGAGAAGGCCAGGGTCATCGCGATGAACACGCCTCGCGCCTCAATCCCGAGGGGATGTGCCAGCACATACGCCAGCGGGAGCTCGAACAACCAGAAGCAAAACAGATTGATGACGGTCGGCGTCCAGGTGTCCCCCGCACCGTTGAAAGACTGCGTCAACACCATACCATAGGCGTAAAAGAGGAATCCCATACTCACGATACGCAAGCACATGATGCCGTACCGTGCCGGCTCAGGTTCCGCCGTGAACACGGCAACGATCTGCGGCGCGAAGGCGATAAAGAGCGCTCCGACGACGCCGAGAAAGAGCATGTTGTAGAATCCGGCCAACCACACGGCCCGCTCCGCCCGCTCTGGCTTCCCGGCACCGAGGGCCTGCCCGACCATGGTCGCCGCCGCATTGCTCATGCCCCAACTCGGGAGAATAGCGAAGATGATGACCCGGAGGCCGATCGTGTAACCTGCCAGCACATCGCTCCCAAACGCCGACAGAATGCGGATCAGTCCAATCCAGCTCGCCGTCCCGACAAACACCTGAAACGTGCCGCTACCAGAGAGGCGGACGAGCTGCCACATGACGCTCAGTTGAACGTGGACATGATGGGCCGCGACCCGAACCCGGCCGGATGCACGGGCGAGCATGTAGAATTGGAACAGCACCGCCGTGCCACGCCCGATGTTGGTCGCTATTGCAGCGCCTTTGATCCCGAGTTCCGGGAAGGGGCCCACACCGAAAATCAGCATCGGATCGAGGACGATATTGATGGCGTTGGCC
The DNA here is from genome assembly GCA_039588255.1 of Gemmatimonadota bacterium. Classification (GTDB taxonomy): domain Bacteria; phylum Gemmatimonadota; class Gemmatimonadetes; order Gemmatimonadales; family GWC2-71-9; genus B3T1B10. The sequence continues at coordinate 15,791 of JBDHAF010000036.1, forward strand.
AACCACAGCACCCGCATCGCGACCGCGGCATCTCCGGCGCCCCGGAAGATGGCATTGATCATGAACAGCAACAGGACGGTTGCGTTGCCGCCCAGCATGATCCTCGTGTAGCTGGCTCCAGGCTCGATGATCTCCGGCGTCGCGCCCATGAGTGCCAAGAGGCCCGGCGCAAAGATCGCTCCCGTGATTCCGAGCACCGCTGCCACCGATACTCCGAGCACGACTGCCTGAACGGCGGTGCGGGCGGCGCCATCCGGGTCCTTTTCGCCGATGCGGCGCGCCACCATCGCCGTCACTCCGATACTCAGACCCATCGCGACGGTGTACACCAAGGCCATCATCGACTCGGTGAGGCCGACCGTCGCCACGGCCTCGGCGCCGAGGCGGGACACGAAGAACACATCCACCACTGCGAAGATGGACTCCATCAGAGTCTCGAGAACCATGGGCACGGCGAGCACGAGAATCGCCCGGCCGATGGGGCCGGTCGTATAGTCCTGCCGAGATCCCCTCACGGCTTCCCGAAGGGCCGGCCAGAGCTTGAACGGCTGCTCTTCTTCGTGAGACTCTTGCTCGAGGGGCGCAGTCATGGTGGTCGGAATGTATCAGGTGCTGGCAACCGAGCCTACCAGACGCACCTTCCCGCTCGGCCGGCCTGGCGGTGCGTCGTTTCTGTAGGGAAATTGTTGGCACCTTTCTCGTCGGGGGCTCCGTGCGGCGTTTCCTAACCGTGGACAACATCCTGATTCTCTCGCTGGCCTTCGTCCCCCTGGCTCTAGCTCTGGATCTCGTGTTTCACGCCAGCGGGCTGGTGGTGTTCACTGCATCCGCACTGGCCATCATTCCCCTCGCCGGGTGGATGGGCCGGGCCACGGAACACCTGGCGGCCCATGTGGGCGAGGGGCTCGGTGGACTGCTCAACGCTGGCTTCGGTAACGCGGCCGAGCTGATCATCGCGATTATGGCGCTGCGAGCGGGGTTGTACGATCTCGTCAAAGCGTCGATCACCGGGTCGATCATCGGCAACATCCTCTTGGTGTTCGGACTGGCCGCTTTGACGGGCGGGATGCGGCGCGGGTCCCTACGCTTCAACCAGACCGCAGCGGCGTTGGGCACCACGATGCTCCTGCTCGCCACGATCGCCCTCGTCATTCCGGCCATCTTCCATTTGGTGGCCGGGGAGGCGGCATTGCTGAGCGAGCAGCGGATGAGCCTCGTCATCTCCGTCATCCTCATCACCACCTACCTCCTCTCCCTGCTCTTTACCCTCAAGACACACTCCCACCTGTATGTCGGTTCCGCCGAACCGCACAGCGAGGGACCGCAGCACGGAGCGGGTTGGTCGGCCACCAAATCATTCACCGTCCTCTTGGCATCCGCCGTCACCGTGGGAGTAATGAGCGAGCTCCTCGTATCCTCGGTGGAACACGCGGGCGAGGCAGCCGGAATGAGCGAGGTCTTCATTGGTGTCATCCTCGTGGCGATCATCGGCAACGCCGCCGAGCATTCCACGGCCGTTCTCGTCGCCCTCAAGAACAAGATGAACCTCTCGATCAACATCGCGGTGGGATCGTCACTGCAGATCGCGCTCTTCGTCGCGCCGGTTCTCGTGTTCCTGAGCTACCTCATCGGCCCCCAGCCGATGGACCTGCTGTTTACGACGATGGAAGTCGTGGCGATCGCCGCGTCGGTAGGCATCATGGCGGTGATAACGCAGGATGGAGAGACGCACTGGATGGAGGGCGTGCAGCTACTTGCCGTGTACGCCATCCTGGCGGTGGCGTTCTTTTTCCTACCGGCGTGAAGAGGGGTCTACTTCGCGGTCAAGAAGGCGAGGAGTGAACCCATCTCGTAGGGGTCCATCCGCTCGAAGTGGTCCGAGATATGGGTGAGCAACTTCGGAAGCACGATGCCGTCAATGACCATGTAGTGGTAGTCGACTCCTATCATACGCTCATCAACGATGGCACTCCGAAAGTTGCTCTTGAACTCCTCCAACACGTTGTGAACGTTGCCTGTTGTCGTAGGCATCTTGAGCTCGCCCAACCCTCTGAAGTCCACGTGGGCCGTGTCGATGACGATGGAGTGCCACCCTTTGTCCGTCTGGAAGAAGACGTGGACCGTAATGTCATGGTGGAGCCTACCGGATTCGCTGCCCCGCCGCATGCGCTCTTCCGCCGGCAGCGGATCGGACACGACGGCAACCACTCGTGAATCCCGAGGCAGATCAATCTCGCCCGCGTCTACCTTCGCAATGAAACCGTTAGGTGCTATTGAGAACGAGATGACGTGCTGCGGCGTGGGGACGGCGGCTAAAACCGACCCTGACACCACGGCGCAATTCACGCCGGCGGTGTACATCGTCTCCGCCTTGTGTTTGACCGCGTCGTGGTCGAGCTCCACCAGCCAGACCTCCGGCGCCGGGAACCTCACCCGCATCCCCACTTCCGTCGGCGTGATCCCCAAGCACTCCGCGACGGTGGCATGATCCTGTTCCATGTCGCGATGCGGCGGGTTGGAGACGAGTAAGTAGTAGTCAGCCATGGTAGGTCACACATTAGTCATTTTCGATGTGCCTGTCCACGCGAATGCCCCTTGCACCCCCGCAGTAATCGTCGACAAAAAACCCCGGGCTGAGTCACCCCGGGCCTGCACGCGCCGTGCCGTTTATGAAGGCCTATTCACCGTCGACCGGCGTGCGTCACCGTCAGTCCAGAGCCAGGGGCCACGCGGTTCCGGAGTAAAAGGCGATCAGCAATGCCGCACCCGCCAGGGCCATGTCTTTCATGAAATGGACCATCTCGTTCATCTTGGCACTTGGGTCCGTCTCCTTCCAAAACGGATGCATGAGCACCGCCGCAAGGAAGAGGAAGATCGCAAGGAGTCCTGCACCAACAAACCGATGCCATCCGAGGAGCACCAGCACTCCACCGATCAAGAACACGACTCCACTCACCGCCGTCCATGCCTTTGCTGCCGGTACTCCCTTCGACGCCGCGGATGCGGACACGTCGTCCATCTTCAAGAAATGTCTCAGCCCGCCAATGATGAACAACATGCAGAAGAGTACGCGCCCAACAATGTGAATCGCCGTGCGAAAACCGTCGGAAACCAGGAAATCCATTGCCCGAGCCTCCTGAACGTATTTGAGAGAACGATGAACACGTGCTGGGGCCAGAATGCGGCTTCTGGAAGTGGCGCGCAAGAGGAGGTCGGTGTTACCGAGTCACTCGATCTCCCACCAGGCTACTTCGCCGCAGAACCCGCAATGGGAACAGAGTGCCTCGTCCGGGCGGGCTTCGAGGGACTGCCGTTCGCGACATTCGGGGCACACCGCGTAGACCGGTCCAAGGCTCGGTTCTACGGCACGCGCCCGGGCCATATCCCTGTGGGTGCGATGCACCACCGCAAAGGATTTGGGCCTTCGAAAGCCCTCTCTGATCTCAAGGAGGCGTCGCGGCACCAAGGTCTGATGCCCGCCGATGTCCAGGACCACCCTGGAGGGTTCGTCGTCCTGGAGTACGGCGTACCATGCCCCCTTGCGGAGGCTACGGGATACGGACGGTTTCGCGGCGGGCCAGACCCGGGCCCACCCAACTGGTGTCAACTTGGCTTGATCGGTCGCTTTTCGGGACATGCGCCACAAAACGAGGTTTAGGTGGCCCCCAGACCCAGTGTCGTGGCGCAGGCCTACCGCGACAATGACCCAGATCACAGTCCAGGGACTAGTTCCCCGTGGCCACCAGATCCACCTCAGGATACCGCCGGTTGAGGCGCTCCAATTCGCGGGGATCGGCCCGATCGATGAGCGCGGCCAAGAACCTCACCACGTAGGCGCGCACGATCTCCATACCGCGCTGGGGCTCGAGGACACCACCGCGCCGGGGAATCTGTCCGAACACCACCGGCAGATCAGAAAAGTGGCTGGGAAGGGCTCCGCCGATCGACGCCAGATAGCTTCCCAGCCACGCGCGTCCCATGACCGTGTCCCGCCTCGCGTCCAGTCGACTCAGGAACGCCGCCAACGTTGCAACCGAGACGTTGAGGTCTCGGGCCGCAGCGGTACTGTCCAGCAGAGAGCGATCCTGGCGCATCCACAAAACCGGGATGTTCACCGGGAAGCGCGTGTGAGCTGCCCGGGCGGTCCCGTTGAGATTGACCACCCCTCTGATGCGCGGATCGAGTTGCCCCGCAAGCAACGCCGCCGAGCCACCCAGCGAGTGACCCACCGCAAAGACCTGGGAGAGGTCCAGCCGGTTGCCGAAGAACTCGGCCCCCACACGATGCTCGGCGGTGAGCTGGTTGACGACGAAAACGATGTCGGCGGCCCATTCCGTGACCCCGTCCTCCCAGGCCCCCTCCGCCTCGAGCGTGACACCGAACGTGGAGCGCCACAAAGCGTGGAGCGGCTGCGCCCCCCTTCGACCCACCACGGTAGCTGCACTGCCGAAGCTGTGGTTGATGCCGGCGATCAAGTACCCCTGGCTCGCCAGCTCTTCCGCGAGGATCGTGTAGTGCATCGGGAGAGAACCCAGCTCGTGAGACAACACGACAACGGGAAAAAGAGCCGGCCGCCGCGAGAGCGCCGGCTCCACCGTCGAGTTCCCCTCAACGCCGCCGACTCGAGCGAGGTAATCCGATCCCATGACCCGCTCCAGACCTTCGAAATCCGGGACGTACGGCGTCGGGGATCTCCCGGAATGCAACGCCGCCGGATACCAGATGTAGACGTCGAGCGTTCGGTGGTCGTGGGGATCACCGGTGAATCGCTCCAGGCGCGTCGAGTCGGTCCACTGCCTGACCGTCGTCCCCACGGCGAAGGGGCCGGAGGGGCGCAGTAGCCGGCTGACCTGGAATCCGTCCGCCGGGCCCGCTCTCGAACCCCACAGCGTGAGCGAGACACCGAGAGCTGCGGTGGAGAGCTTCATCGTCGGGGTGAGATCTACTTCTCTACGGGTGCGACTCTATGGGTTCGATACGGAAATACAGCCGTTGCGGTGGCTCCGGGAAGAAGGAATCCAAGAGGAACAGCCGGCCGGTGGGCTCCCCTTCGACGCCCAGCAGACGGTACCGCGGTCCCCCGGCCTCGTTTTCCACCTGGACCAACTCACCGTCCCAGTTGGAGAATTGGCCGTCGGAGAACGTGAGCCGGAATTCCTTTAGTTCCTGCATTCCCTTCCGGTTCAGCACCAAATCCAGCATCTCGGGGATCCCTCGGGCAAAAGGCTGGGCGACCATCCCGGCCGGCGGAAAATCGAAGACCCATGAACCCGAGATTTTATACGGCTCGACGACGATCTCCCTGCCGGTGGTGGTCTCGTTCATCCCGTCCCCAACAGTCGTTTTGCCCGCTTGATGATGTCCCCCGGCGTTTCACCGGCCTCCGATGGAAAGGTGATCCCCTGGCCCTCGATCCCCCACACGACGGACACCCCCTCCGGCACATCCTCCGCGTCGGCCGTCGCATCGGAAATAATGTACGTCTTCCCCCGGTGGTCGAAGGGGATCTTCCCGTAGATGATCAGCTCCGACGGGTGGACCCCCAGGGCGGCGGCCACCCGCTCCAGGGTCTCGAAATCCACCCCCGTGGTCGAGCCGGACTCGATTCGCGAGATGGTGGACTGGGGCATGCCGCACAGCTCGGCGAGCTGTACCTGAGTGAGCCCCTTGGCCACCCGGAGCTCCCGCAGGCGAATCTGGATTGCTGCCATGCCTAAATATATGGCGGCACAGCTATATTGACAATATCGGCTATACGCTATATGATTATAGCATCAACGCTATAGTCACGGTCGTTCGGCTGGAGGAATCCATGAAGATCACCAGAGCCACCGTCGTCGCCGCCGTTATCAGTCTGGCTGCAGGCCCCCTGTCGGCCCAGCAGCCGCGTCCCGCCGGGCTGAGAGTACTCGACGATACGACTGCCGTCCAGCAGGTCGAGCTCCTGGACGGCACCAAGCTTCTCGGGCGAATCGTCCGCGTCGAGGGAAGCGACATCGCGTTCCGCACCTTGGGCGGATTCAACATCGACTTCCAACGCCGCGACGTGAAGAACATCCGCCTCGTTCGCGGCCAGCGCTACCGCGGTGAGTTCTGGCCCGCGGATCCCAGCAACAGTCGGTTGTTCCTGGCCCCCACGGGACGGGTTCCCGGGCAGGGTCACGGGTACTTTGGGGTTTATGAGTTGGTCATTCCCTCGTTCGGCGTAGGACTGGGCAAAATTGGGATGATTTCGGGCGGGTTCTCCGTGCTCCCAGGGGTCCCCCTCGACGAACAAGTCTTCTACATCGCACCGAAGGCCCAGGTGTTCAACACCGAGTACGTCCAGGGCGCGGTGGGCCTGTTCTGGGCCAAGACCAGTACCTCCGAGGAGAGTGTTGGCATGGTGTACAGCGGCATCACAGCCGGCAACGTCCGGGTGGCATTCTCGGGAGGCCTGGCGTTCCCGTTTACGTCGGAGGACGGGTTTGAAGACCAGCAGCTCCTCATGTTGGGAGGGGAGCTCCGAGCCACCAAGAACCTGAAGCTCATCACCGAAAACTGGTTCGCCCCCGGTGAAGATGATTCGATCTGGAGCCTCGGTCTGCGCATCATCAGCAGCCGCATCACGGTGGAAGTTGCCGCGGCGACCTCGAGTGAAGGGGGGTTCCTACCGATCGTGAACTTCTCCACCACGTGGTAGCGTGCACTGGTCAAAAGCGGGACGGCGCGCCGCGGTTGTAGGAGCGAAGACTGAAAGAGCGGCGTGCTGCTCTAGTCGATGCTGAGAATAGTGGGCTGCCGCGGGGGTACCTCTTCGGTGGGCTCGACCCGGACTGCCGGTCGATAGCGGTTCCACCAGGTCTCGGCCTCAGTCTTCGGCCACGGCAGCGTGACCTGCAACTCCTGCAGGCGGGCATCGAGCTCGTCCGCCGAGCCGACGCGCACCGACTGGTCCTTCTCCAGGCAGTCGAGAATCACACGATCCAAGGCCTCGGGAAACGCATGGGCTGCATGGAGCGAGGGTGGTTCCGGGGTTGTCCTCGTGTGCTGCACCAGGATCTCGACGGGCGTCGCCCCTTCGAACACCGGCCTCCCCGCGAGGAGCCAGTACGCCACGCACCCCAAGGAGTAGAGATCACTCCGCCCATCGATCTGGTGGAGCTGTCCCTGCGCCGTTTCCGGCGACGCGTAGGCCGGCGTCCCGTAGAAGGACCCTTCGACGGTGAGGTTTTGATCGCCGGTCTCGAACTGTTCGTCTTTGACGAGTCCGAAGTCCAACACCCTCACGACGTCCACGTCCCTTCCCTGACGACACAGGAAGATGTTGGCCGGTTTGATGTCCCGGTGCACGAGTCCCTGATCGTGCGCTTCTCCCAGAGAATGACACGCCTGGCGCAGTATGTGGATCACCCGTCCCGGGGGAAGCGCGCCGTGCTCGCTCACCAGACGATTGAGATCGAGGCCGTCCAACAACTCCATCACATAGTAGAACGTCCCATCGCTGGCGTGGCCGTAATCGTACACCTCGATGGTGTGAGGCGACCGGAGGTTGGCCGTCGCCTGTACCTCCCTCTCGAACCGCTGGAGCCTTGTGGCGCCAAGCCGCCCACCCGTCTCCTGGCTCCGGATGAGCTTGATCGCCGCCGACCGCGCCAGGAACCGGTGACTCGCCTTCCACACCTCGCCCATACCTCCCTCCCCCAGCCTCTCGGTGAGCTGGTAGCTCCCCATGCGACGCGCCTTGGCCACGTCCTTGCCGAGGCCGTACACCACGTGGGCCGCCACAATGGCGATTCCCACACAGATGTACGGCACCGCCACGAAGGACACGATGTTTCCCGCGGGCGGCAGGGGCGCACCCTGCAGCGCGATGATCCCGAGCATCGCCGGCCGGACCGACGCCGCCGCGGTGGCGGCCCAAAAGGCCTTCCAGGGCGAGGACGGTGCAATGAGCGGGAACACGACGATCCACACCGGGGTCCAGGCGGTCCACGGCAAGGAGAGCATACTGGCGTCGAGAAACTCCCAGTGCAACAACCCCCATTCGATGCCGACCGCGCCGACGAGCTCGAATACGAAGCCGGAAACCAGCAGGTGCGTGGGGCTGACCCACCCGGCTCGCAAGGCGGCGAAAAAGACCAGCGCCAACGCGATGAATGCCCCGTTGGCGAGGCGCACCCATAATTGGCCCGCGTGCTCGGCGAACTCGGGGGGAACAGGAACCAGAAACGCGCCGGCGAAATAGACGACCGCATAGACCAACGCCAACACCGCCATGCGATCGGTGGCCTCCCGCAGCATCTCCGCCGGGAGGCTATCGGCATTCAGCGAGAACGACGTGCTCGGGCGGCGCATGTTGGGGCTAATTGCCCTCCAGCATCTTCTTTCGCTCCAACCAACTGACCCCGTCCGTCATCCACTCGGGCGCCGGATCCCCCTTGAGATAGTGCCCGAACCACTGCAGGATGCGCCGCTGATAGTCGATCTGGTTCTCTTTCACCCGCAGCCCATGGTCCTCGCCTGGATACACCAACAACACGAAATCCGTCTTTCCCGCCCGGCGGGCGTAATTGTAGAACTCCACGCCCTGGCGCCAGTCGACGGTCCCGTCGTCGTCTCCGAACATCATTAGCATGGGCGTGTTGAGCTCGTGGACGAACGCCGCCGGCGAGTTCCGCACGTGGGCCTCGAAATCCTCCCAGAACGGAACGCCCATGCGGGCCTGGCCGGTCTCCCAGTGCCCCGTTTCCGGCAGGCCGGGCCGCCAGTGCACCGCTCCCATGAAGCTGAGGAAGTTCGTGAGCGGCGCTCCAGCCACCGATGCGGCAAAGATGTCGGTCTGCGTGGGGATGTAGGTCGCCTGGTATCCGCCCCATGAGTGCCCCACCAAACCGACGCGGTCAGGGTCCACAATGCCCCGATCCACAATGGACTGGACCGCACCCTCCACCGACTCCACCGCCGATCGGCCGGGGTCCCGCCCACGGTACACGATGTCCGGAAGCAGGACGAGGTATCCGTTGTTGGTGAACACCGAGAAGTTGTAGTAGCTCCGTTGGGACGGGGCGACATACCGATGCACGTTCCGCGAGAGGATCTCGTACGTGTACACGATCATCGGGTACTGTTTGGCGGCGTCGTAGTTGGGAGGATAGAGCAATGCCCCTTGGAGCGCTCGACCCGTGGTGCTCTCAAAATCCACCAGCTCGGAGTGACCCCAGGCAAAATCGCTCTGGAACGGATTGGTTTCGGAAACCTGCCGGCCGTTGCCCAGCTCGTTACCGGCCACGAAGTAGTCGGGGGAGTCATCGAAGCGCTGCTTGCTGTACACGAACACGTCGGCTTCCTTGGCACGAACGAGCCCCGACACGAGCCGATCCTCAAACAACAATTGCTCCGGTGCTCGGCCCAGACGCATCCTGGCATAGCCGTACTTCTTGGTCCGTTCGCCATAGAGACTGAGGTAGAGGTCCTCATCCGGATCGATGCCCTCCGCCTCCCGGTCCACACGGGCGTAGCGGTGGAAGATCTGGGCATCGGCGCCACTCGTCAGACGCTCGGCGTCGGAGCCACGGGGCGTCAGTCTCCAGATATCGTAC
>JBDHAF010000036.1:25377-25940 GCA_039588255.1 Gemmatimonadota bacterium
GGACCGAACGGTCGTCGTCGGTCCATCCGGCGATGCCCCGGGCCGGGTACTGTTCCACGGGGTAGTCGTACTCCTCATTGGCGAACACCGTGGCCACACCGTCGGTGAGGTTGCGGTGCTTGTCCTCTTCGACGTCGTACACCCAGAAATCCTGGCCACGGAAATACAGCAAATAGCGGCCGGTTGTGCTGCTCCCATAGAAGTGACGTACGCCCTCGATGATCTTCTTCCGTTCGCCACTGCGCATGTCGATGAGATAGATGTCGTTGTACGTCCGCCCGAACATGGTCTCGAACGCGTACGGCGCATTGTGCGTCTCCGTGGCAAAACGGTCGTCTTTTAGGATCTGCGTCGTCTCCATGAGATCCGATCCCACTTGAACGAACCCATCCGAATCGAGGTGCCACACCGCCAGCATGGTCCGGCGGAGGTCTCGCTGCTCCTGCGCACGCTGCATCGGCATGATGCGGAAGTCCCGTGCGTGCCACACTTGCACATCCGATTGCTCTTCCTCTTCCTGCTCCGGTTCGGACTCCGCTGTCGTCGTGTCGGCGGGGGACGCT